>JANPAU010000342.1:0-5313 GCA_031430055.1 Akkermansiaceae bacterium
TATGAAACTGTCGTAGCAATTACCTACGCACGGTGCTTCGGACCCCGCTTACTTTGTAACAGCCGGACTTGCGATATTCTTAGCGATTTGGATCGTTTCGTCTGCGGTAGCTAAAGAAAAGTATCTAGAACAAAACACTGAAAATCAGAAAGAAACAGTTTTTAATACTCCTCTTCTTCATCCCCGGGGACTGGCGGGATGATGTCTTCACGCATCAGCAAGCGGACGAGATCAAGATCATCTAGCAAATCGCCAGGTGTATCGCGGACGATGGCGGCGTAGGGCGTGATCCGGTCAAGTTCGGCAATCGCGCAATGCACCATTGAGGAAATAATGTCGCTATCGTATTTCTCGCGTTCGAAGAGATTGGTCGTGCGGAAGACAAGGTACTCGCGGTCCAGATCATACTCGAAGCCACCGAGCGTGAGTTGTTTGTTAGCCCGAGCGAGCAGTTCCAATACGGGCGGCAAGTGTTGTTCATCGAGTGCCAGTGGCGATTCAGAGACGATGACTAGGGCATTCAGTTGGGGAAATGCCTGTGCAATGAGATCGACACGCGTGTGATGAGCATCGAAGCCGGCGCGGAGCACATCGCGACCCTCGACGAGTTCACAATGCCAGCCATTTTGGCCAAATGTTTCTTCAACGGTGAGGATTTGTCGGGAATGAGGGCGCATAGGGAAATCAGGCGTGCGTGCCGGGCGGAGATAGCCGTCCGATGACCGCCTTGGCAAGCAAGGTCCGTCGGTCGGCGCGAATCGGAGTCAGCAAGAGATGGATTCCCGAGGTTTTTCCTGAATCATGATGGAGGGTGAGGCGGGTTGTCTTCTCATTGATCTCGGCGTGATCGAGTTCCTGCCAGAGGACCAGACGCATGCCCTCGGATGGTCGGAAAAATGGGAAAATCTCAATCCCAAGCGGCGTGAGAATCAAGTAAGCGTGTCGCGTCATTCTCACGGCCAGGCGGACGGTGATCCCGGCGAAAGCGAGCGGCAGTAAGGCCCAAGCGGGGTGGGGGAGTCGCGGATTGATGTCCCGGTAAATTGCGGTGGCTAGAATGGTAATTCCCACAGCGGCTAACACCGCAGCGCCGATCCAGAAATGGATCGCCTGCCCGGAGCGGGTAAATCGCAATTCTTTCTCGGGTGACTGAATCTTGGCTCCCATCGCGACCTATGAATCTGTCATCGCAACCACGGCGCTTTCTGCCACTGCGAGTTCCTTTTCGAAACTGGCGATGTCAAATCCCCGCTCTTCGAGAGCAGCAGGGCTTTCAACCGAACCGATCAGCGCCACGATTCGCTCCAGCCCGAAAAGGGATGCCCCGCCCTTGCAACGGTGGAGTTCATCCCGCAGTTGCTTAAAATTTCCGGATTCGATGAGCGTCAACCAGCCACTCATGAGGCGGCGAGTATCGCTAAAATAATCAAAGGCTAACACCTGCAGTCCACTGAGGTCCCCATGGGCCATTTTTAGGAAATTTGCGGAGTTCATCGGGGCGAGATCAGTGTTCACTGCCAGAGAGTTAAAAAATTATGATCAAGGGGGTGAAGTTGAAAATCGCGTAGTGTTCAAATGTTCAAAATCACTCGGTGTCTGAGTGGCGGATCTCATCTTCCAGCCGCGCCACGAGGTCTTTTCGGCCGGTTGCTTTTGCCAATTCGAGTCGAAGCCGGAGTGTCTCGGGGAGTGCGAGTTCATCGTGGTCCATGGCGCCGATCCATTCCGTAGCTGCCGGGTAGTCGCCGATTGCAAGCGCGCCCTCGGCCTGTGCGAGCCGAGAAGGAGTCGTCGAATCCAGAGGTTTTTCTAAGTAAAGCGCCCATTTTGCGTGCTCGGGCAAGTCGCTTGGCACATCGGGGCCTACAACTTGCTCCAAGTAGACGCACTCATCGCCAGCCTTGCGTTGGCGCCAGTGATTCACAGAAATCACGATCACTAGGCCGAGAATCGCGAAGGATGCTTCCATAAAAAATGGCGTCGTCAGGATGCCGATCATCGTCCCGATCCATTCTCCAAGAAGGCCAGGCAGAAGCCGCCACCCCATCAAGGTGACTGGCACCGCCACCGTCAATGCGATCAAAATGCCCACGCCGACGGCCAACTGCTTCACTCGTTCATCACTTGTCCGCACCATTTCAAAGGAAACTTAGTGAGCATTGACCAAAAAACCAACCCTCTAAGTCACAAAATTAATTAAGAAAACTTGATTAATTTTAAAAACTAACCAAATTCCGCCCGCGTGTTTGGATTTCTTCATATAAAAGTGCTGCTGCTCGGGCTACTTGTCGTGTCTCCAGCGGTCGGAGTGTGGAGTTACCGAAGTCAGCATTCATGGGTTTCCAATTCAGTGAAGCACGCAAATACCTTCGCTCGGCCTCTTCCTCCGGCTGATCCTGTCGTCCGGATTCCGGTCGAAGTGATCGCAAATGGTAGCACCCCAGAATGGGTCTATGTGGAGGTAGGAACTCAAGCGGTGCCCGAACCCGGACTGGTGTCGTTGCTCGCACTGACCACGCTGTTGCTGGTTTCTCGGCGGCAAAGAGGGTGATCGAAACTCATCGTTGATTTGCTTTTTGCTCTTGGCTCGCAGCGCTCTGCTCCTTAAACCCCGGTATGCGGCTTTTTGACACGTTGACCCGGACTGAGCGGAATCTCGAACCCATCGATGGGACCACGTTTCGCTTTTATTGCTGCGGGCCAACGGTTTATGGCCCGGCGCACATTGGGAATTTCCGCACCTTTGTCCTGCAAGACGTCTTGCGTCGGACTCTGGAAACCGGTGGCACCCGCACGCTGCATGTACGGAACATCACCGATGTTGACGATAAAACGATCCGAGACTCTCAAAAGGCTGGGCAGTCGCTCCAATCCTTCACTGCCGGATGGACGGAGAAATTCCACGCCGACTGCGAGAAACTCGGCCTGCTTCTACCCCACATCGAGCCGGGGGCCGTCGACCACATTCCGCAGCAAATCGCGATGATCGGAACGCTCGTTGAAAAAGGCCATGCTTATCCCTCGGACGACGGCTCAGTCTACTTTAAAATTTCCTCGTTCCCAGGCTACGGTCGTCTGTCCCACCTCGACGAGCGGGAACTCGATCTCGGGAAGACTCAGAATGCCCGCTCCAGCTCGGATGAATACGAAAAGGACAGCCTCTCGGACTTCGTGCTGTGGAAAGGCCGCAAGCCCGAAGATGGCGATAGTTTCTGGCCTTCCCCGTGGGGTGAAGGGCGTCCGGGTTGGCACCTCGAGTGCTCTGCCATGATTCAAGAGTATCTCGGCGATTCCTTTGATCTTCATTCCGGCGGCGTGGATCTCGTCTTTCCACATCATGAAAACGAGATCGCCCAGAGTGAATGCGCCTGCGGAGGTCGCTTCGCCGCGCACTGGTTTCACATCACTCATCTGCTAGTGGACGGTGGGAAAATGTCCAAGTCGCTGGGCAATCTTTACACCTTGGAAGATCTCGCGGCGCGGGGGCACACGGCCATGGAGGTCCGCTACGTCCTCATCGGCGCTCACTACCGGAAGCCGTTGAATTTCACACTCGATTCTCTATCCGGCGCGCGCGAAGCCCTCGCGAAACTTGCCAAAGGCGCTCGTCAACTCGCGTCAAAATGCGAGCCAGACACTCGTCTAACGAGCGCCGACTTCGGACCCTTCCAAGCCGCGTGGGACAGTCTGAATCACGATCTCAATACTCCCGGAGCACTGGGTGGAATCTTCACCGGTCTGCGCGATTCTGCTAGTCTATCGGGTCATGAGGCGGCTGCCGCGCTCGCTGGCTTCAACCGTCTGCTCCGGGCGCTCGGTCTCACCCTGCCTGAGGGAACAGTGCAAGCTACCAGTGAGATTCCCGATTCCGTGAAATCTCTCGCCGACGCCCGTTGGGCCGCCCGTCTCGCGAAAAATTGGGCAGAGTCCGACATCCTCCGTGGCCAACTCGTCGAACAAGGCTGGCTGGTGAAGGATGGCAAGGACGGCTACACGCTAGAGTCTGCTAGTGCGCCGTAAAATGATTCTGGCGGATGAAGCACTGAGCGTGGTTGTGGCCGTCTCGCCGCAATTTCACCGGTTCGCTCGTTGCTGCGAGACACAGCAACCACGGTCATGTGGGCAGCCCGTCACTTTGAAGCGACGGGACACCCAACACAGCAGCTCTCAGTCTAATTATCCCTGATCGATGGTCTTTTCCGTAGCGGCGTCCATGATCGCAAATCGCTCGCGGTTGAGAGTGGGATCCGAGCGGAAAATGAGGCGGCCTGAGTGGGAGCGTTCGAGCTCGACTAGCAGCTTGGCATCTTCGCTTTTGAAGCGATTGAGCACGTCGGTGTTCACGATGATGATAATATCGCCAATCGTGTCGCGGTGTTTCTGGATGATGGTGTTCAGGCGGCGCTGGATTTCCACAGACATGGTCATGGGAGTCTTCACTCGTGCACGACCTTGGCAATAAGGGCAGGGCTCATACATGGAGTCCCGCAGGGATTCGTTGAGGCGCTGGCGGGTCATTTCCATCAGGCCGACAGGGGAAATCTGAAGGACTTGGGTCTTGGCTTTGTCGCGCTTAAGCCGCTCCTTGATGGCCTTATAAACCGTCTGTTGGTCCTTGCGGTGACGCATGTCGATGAGGTCGATGACGACCAATCCACCGATGTTACGAAGGCGCAGTTGGCGGGCGACCTCGACGGCAGCTTCGACGTTGGTTTCGAGGATCATTTTATCGACATCCTTCGAGCCACGGTTACGGCCGGTGTTGACGTCGATGGCGATGAGAGCCTCGGTTTCGTCGATGACGATGTAGCCCCCGCAGGGCAGCCAGACTTGGCGGGAGAAGGCCTCGTCGATTTGTTTTTGAATGTGGACACGCTCGAAAATCGGCTGAGTGGCAGACGGCACATAGTGGATGCGGCGCTTGGCACGGCGGGAAATTTTTCCGGCGATGGTGCGGATCATTTCGGTGGTTTCCGCATCGTCGCACATCACTTGGTCGATTTCATCCGTGAGGAAGTCGCGAGCGGTGCGCTCAATGAGACCGGGCTCCTGGAAAATGCATGCCGGAGCAGGGTTGTTCGCGCGGCGGGCTTCGATTTCGTCCCACTGCTCAAGCAGCATGTGAAGGTCACGGACGAAGTGGCGGGCACGGGTGCCTTGGGCGATGGTGCGCATGATGATGCCCATGCCTTCGGGGACGGCGAGTTTTTGCACGATCTTGCGCAGACGGAGGCGCTCCTTCGGATCCTCGATCTTGCGGGAAATGCCGAACTGCTCGGTGAAGGGCATGAGGACGAGGTAGCGTCCTGCTAG
>JANPAU010000343.1:0-8157 GCA_031430055.1 Akkermansiaceae bacterium
GTCAAGGGTGGCGACAAAACCGCCTTTCTCGAACGTTTCAAAGGCGAATTCTCTAGCGGGTTCGACCCTGAGATCCACCTCCAGAAAATTGGTATCGCCAATCAAACGACCATGCTCAAAAGCGAGACCGAGGAGATCCAGAAGCGTCTTCGCAAGGCAATGATCGAGCGGGATGGTAACGAGGATGCCTTTCAAATGTTCGACACCATTTGCGGCGCGACCCAAGAGCGCCAAGATGCGCTTTTTGAAATGCTGCGCAAACCCATGGACCTGCTACTCGTCGTCGGCGGATACAACAGCTCGAACACCGCCCACTTGGTAGAAATCGCGGAGCCCGAACTCCCGACATTTTTCATCCGTGGAGCATCGTGCATCAAGTCACTGGAAGAAATTGTGCACTACGACCTCCACCACCGGGAGGAAAAGACCTCGGACTATTCCCGTCTTTTCGCCGAAAACCGCCCCGTGACCCTTGGAATCACCGCAGGTGCGTCGTGCCCGAACAATTTGATTGAGGAGACGCTCGTGAAGGTATTCGAACTGCGTGGAATCAGCCGTGAGAAACTGGCGAAGGCTTGAAACCGTAGCCATCGCTTGTAGCAGAGGAATTTTCACATGCTTCACAGCTCACCGAGGCAGCCATTCCAATCGCGCTTCCCAAGATGGGCGCAATTAAGGCGAGCTTTTTACTGGCCTCGCTCATTTCATTGGCTTGGTTGACGGGAGTGCCTACTCCTCTTTTCATCGAGACTGGAGTCAATCAGCGCTGAGCATAGATTCGAGATCATCCATGCTCCAGCCGGCGGCGTCGCCGGTACCGTTCTCATCGATGGCGGAGGCCAGTTCGCGTTTCTTAGCTTGGAGCCGAACGACCTTTTCCTCGACAGTGCCGCGAGTGAGCAGACGGTAAACGGTGACCGGCCGGGTCTGGCCGATGCGATGAGCACGGTCTGTGGCCTGCGCTTCTGCCGCCGGATTCCACCAAGGGTCGAAATGGACCACGGTGTCGGCGGCAGTGAGATTGAGACCGTATCCACCGGCCTTGAGGCTGATGAGAAATATCGGTGGCCCATCGGATTGTTGGAACTTATCCACAAGTTGCTGGCGGTTTCGAGACTGACCATCAAGTCGCAAACTCCCCCAACCGCGCTCGGAAACACATTTCTCGATTTCCAGTAATTGTTTCTGAAACTGGCTGAAAATAAGCATTTTGTGGTCTCCATTTACCGCTTCTTCGATCAACTCCAACAAGCGTTGGAGTTTAGCCGAGCGCCGCGAAACCAACAGTTGATTGAATCGTTCATTTCCAAGCAGAGAAAGATCGCAGCAAGTCTGCCGGAGCCGGAGCAGCGCGGTGAGCATTTGCATCCGGGCGGCACCTTTATTTCCGGAATCCGCGATGGCATCCACCCGTTTGCGACCTTCGATCAGAAGCTCTTTGTAAACGGATTGCTGGTCAGGACTGAGATCGCAGAACTCATCGATGAAGAGTTTGGAAGGAAGCTCGGGAGCGACTTGTTCTTTGGTCCGACGGAGGAGGAAGGGAGAAATCTTGAGGCGAAGACGCTCGATCACCGCGCCGGGAGATTCACCCGCTGCGAGGGGTTGCTCGTAGCGTTCTTTGAAATCCTCGCGCCCGCCGAGCCAGCCGGGCTGAATAAAGCGGAAAATCGACCAAAGGTCTTTGATGCCGTTTTCGATGGGGGTGCCGGTGAGCGCGATCCGCGAGGTGGCACGAAGTTTGGAGACCGCCTTGGCGTGGTCGGTATCCGGATTCCGCATCAAGCTGGCCTCATCTACCACGACCGCGCGGTAATCGCGCTTGAGATGGTAGGCCAAGTCTCGGGCGAGCGTACCGTAGCTCGTGAGAATGACGTCGCCGGGTTTAACCTTTTCCCGCTCCGCATCGCGGCTCGCTCCGTGGAGAATTCGAACCCGGCGGGCCGGGGCAAACCGGACGAACTCCGCCCGCCAGTTCCCGAGCAAAGAGGCAGTCGCGACGACCATCACGACACCGGAATCTTCATTAAAGTCTTCGAACAATCGCTCAATTAAAGCGATAGTTTGCACTGTCTTCCCAAGTCCCATGTCGTCCGCGAGGAGAGCACCGCCGAAGCGTTGGACACGGTCGCACATCCAACCTGCGCCAAGCGCTTGATAGGGCCGAAGTTCAGCTTGCAAGGTGGCTGGAGAATTAAATGTAAATTGAACAACTGAATCACTGTCGCTCTGTGACTTGTTGATTTTATTACGGATTTCACGGATCAGCTCTCCCGAGCGGGAAGAAGTGATAAAACGACCGTTTTCCTGACGTAAATCAAGGTCGGAAAAGAGCGGATCGATGACGTTCACGATATCGTCCGAAATGATCAAACGTCGCCCGCTGGCCGAAGCTCCGGAACCCTTGCCAGCTCGCAGCAACCTACGAACTTCGGCGGCGGGAATCGCCACTCCATCACTTGTTTGAAAAGACAGATCGAAGCTCAGCCAGTCCTCACCAGAGCCGAGGATCTCGATTTTCGGGGAGACGACGGCGACGTGTTTCTGGACGTGGACGAAGCGTTCGCCCTCGATGACCGTCCATTCTTTGCGAAGAGTTGGCAGAGCTTGAGTCAGGAAATCGAGGATGGATGACTCCCCCTTCATCACCCAGCGACCGCTGGAGAAATTCTCGACTTCGAAGCCGGCGCGCATCAACCGACCTGCGGCTTTTTCCTCGCGACCAAGATCCCGGACCTCACAATGGTCGCCAACGAGACGCGGCAAACCATCGACTTTTCCCAAACCGGGCGGGACCGGCGGTGAAGAGCCGTAGCGCACGCTGAGCTGCGCTTCTAAATGCTGGAGCGAACCCTCCAGTGATAGTTCGAAGGCCGCGTTGGCTTGCAAGAAATGGAGGCCAGCGAGCCATGAGCCTTCCGGGAAATGCAGCCACTCTTGCCAGGAGTCGAGGTGATTGAAGAATTGTTGGGACGGGATTTCGACGGATTTCCCTCGGGCAAGTTCGCCTAAGGCGGCAGCGAGATTTGCCGGGATCTTGCCCTCTCCGACTCGGGCGACTGAGTCTTCGCCGATTTGCCAAAACGAGCCGCCGATTTCGATCCATGGGCCGGACTCGGGATCGGGAACGAGCTGGACTTGGTCTTGCCGGTGGCGGGATTCACTCAAGCGCAATCGCTCGCCGGAGCGAATTTGAATCAGCAAACGGTCCTTACCCGCCGCCAGTCGGGGGTGCTCGGCGATGGATTCCAAGAACGTCGGGACGCGTGAGCCGTCGAGGCTGATGGTCAGGATTTCCTTGCGGGCCACGGATTCCTTGGTGAGCCAGGCGTTGAGGCGATCGTCCGCTGGGGAAATTTCACTGCTTGAGGAGACGGCGAGAGTGGCGGCGAATTTCCCACGAGTGAGGGCGTCGCGCCAGTTAAGAGGGAGTAGTATCTGCCATGGGACGGCCGCAGGAGCAGGAATCATCGGTTGTGAAACGCTCGCTTGAAGCGACTTGACAGTGATCGGTTTGAGAGCAGCGAGGCCAGTGGCGACGGCGTGGGCGCATACGGAACCGCTTCTTTGGTTGTCGGAGCACGGGCAGTGGGTATCGAGATTGGTAGGCGATTTGACGGTGACGCTGACTTTCATCATCCGCTTTCCGACCTTGACGATGCCTTGCCAGCCGGTGGACCCCGCCTTGGCCTCGGCGACCATTCCGCTTTCGTAGAGTCCCTTGCCCTCTTTGAATGCCTGCCATGAGGCAGCTGCCCGCAATGTTGTTTCCGTCCACCCGCTCATTGTTGCGGCAGTGTTTCCCGTTCCGAATCAAATGCAAGAAATGGCGACTTAGGAAAATCACCACCTGCCGAGCACGGCGACGGCGGTGAGCACGCTGGACTCACTAGGGCGGATCAGTTTCTTGCCGACGGAGGCTTGGGGGAAAATCGCTTGGAGGCAGGGAGAATCCGCCGTCACGTTAGCGAGGATATTCTGGGTGGGAATCGAGATCAAGCCATGGCAAATTTTCCCGCCCCAGGGATCGGCATAGGTGACGGGGAATGAGGCGGCACGGGTCTCCAGCTTACGAGGAACCGAGGTGATGGTGACGAAATGGCATCCAGCACAATCCACTCGGGGGCCTTGCCTTTCTGACTGCGGTGGACGTAGCGGCGGAGGCTGATGATGGGCGGCAGGCCTTTTTCGAGGGAGGTTTCGAAACGTTGGTGAACTCGCGTGAGGAGCTCATTCTGGCTCTCGCCCGGTTTGGTGAAGAGCACTTCGTGACTCAGGAGCGGCAAGAAATGACCGCGAGTCAACTCGTTGCCGATGTCGCAGAGATCGACAAGATTCACGCCATTTTTCGACCAGCGGGGACGACCATTGATCGAGGCCGAAGGCCGCATCCCGGACTCGCGGATGATCGTGCAGATGAGTTCTTTGTCGTTCGTCCCGGCGATGGCGGTGTAGGCACTTTGCCAGGCGGGACTGCCGAAGCGGAAGGCGTTGAGCAGGGCGGTGGGGCCGCAGGCATTGCCAGCAACGACGAGTTGATTGGCGGGACTTGCTTGGGAATTGGGCGCTTCTCGCAGAGGCGTCGCAGCCATCACCGAGCTGCAACAACAGGCGAGGAGGAGACTATTTCTTAACCGCCGGGGCATACGTTTCGACACGGCGGTTGTTGGAAGGCTTGGCGTCATTGCGACCGCCGGAAAGCTGGACCCGCGAGTCATAGCGTAGGCTCGCCGCATTGGACTGGGTGATCGGAACCCGGATCGTCTGCACCGCGTTGACGGCGAGTGAGGTGATGTTGGAATTCACGACGCCGTTGGGCGTGGAGATTTGCACGGAGGTGTTGACCAAGGGTTCGGTACCACGATTTTGAACGAGAATTTCGATTTGACCGTTAGGGTAACCCTGACTTGGCGGAAGAACTCGCTGAGAGGCAACGGCTGCGTCGTAGATACCAAGAGTGCCGCGATTGAACACCCGCCCGAGGTCAACCATGCCAGCGCCTAAGGCGAAATCACTGCCTGCCTCGCCAGCGTCATTGAGGTTGGATGAAATAAGCTTGAGGGCTTGGGTGTTAGTGATCTTTTGGGAGCCGGGTTGGCTCATGACTGCGGCGATCGCTCCGACAATGATGGGACTGCTGAAGGAGGTTCCGCTCACGCTCGCAGCTTGATTTCCAGTCCATGCGGCATTGATGCCGTAGCCAGGGGCAGCGAGAGCGATTTGACGGCCGGTATTGGAGAAATTCAGGTGATTTCCCAGAGCATCGACTGATCCACCCGCCGTGACTCCTTCGTTCGCAGCTGGGTAGGAAACTCGATCAATTCCGTTGTTCCCAGCAGCAGCGATAATCATCGATCCGGCGGCCCGCGCATACTCGATAGCATTTCTGACCAGACCGCTGTCACCCGGACTGCCCATGGAAATATTGATCAAACGTGCACCGCTATCCACTGCGGCAACGATGCCTTTTGCGAGGAGAAAACTATCAGACTGCCCGAGATCGTTAGCGATGCGGATGGAGAGGATGGAAGCCCCCGGAGCGACTCCCGGGGTGAGTTCGCCATTACCAATGATCATTGATGCAACGGCAGTGCCGTGACCATTTTGCGTGGAGAGATCAGAAGGAAGATCGACGAGATTGATGGAGGTGATTTTGCTAGAAAAGGCAGTATTTGCCGTCACGCCAGTGTCGAGGATGGCGATACTGACGCCGCTGCCCCAAGCCGAGTTATCGCCCGAGACTCCTAACCAATCGAGTAATCCCGCACCAAGCGCCACTGCTCCGGGCTGTGCTGTCCCGTCGCTGGGGGCTGGGATATCCACCGGATAGACAAATGATTGCTGGGAATCAGCATCCAACAGCGAAGCCAGATCATCCGCATCAGAAAACCCGACGCGGAGGGCATTGAGTGCGTCGATCCGCCCCATGAGCTGAATGCGATTTCCGGCTCGTTTCAAAAAGTCATCGAGGGCGGCTTGATCTTTGAAGACGAGATTTCTCTGCCCCGGTAGTGCACCCGCCTGAAGGGCCTCGTCGTCTCTGCGGGGGCTGGGGCTGCGGTCCGCTTTGCGAAACTTCCGAGCTGGCTCGGTGGCGATGCTTGTGCGCTTCAGGCTCTCTTCGGTTTGCAACTGACCGGACCGGATTGGCGATTTTGGAACCGCTGTGCCTGCGAGCCAGTAGCCGAGCCACCCGGCTAGGACGAGAGTCACGACGATGATGGACCAGCGAATCTGCACGGCGGAGAGACTAAGCTCGAAAATGCTTATGCTACACGAAAAAACTGATTTTCTAATATTTCCGCCGCAGTGGCCGAATCACGGAACAGTCTTGAGCACGAAATCCTTGAATTGAACGGTCATCGGAGGTCCGGCGTGAAGTTGCAATCCAAGAAGCCCCGTCTTCGCGCCGATCGCGGTCTCATCGGTGACGTCCACGGTCTGCTTGCCATTGATGAAATGCTGGAGATGGCCGCCTTTGGCGATAATCACGTATTCATTCCAGTCGGCTAGGAGAATAGCGGCTTGAATCTCCTCGGATTTCCCAACTTCGCCGGTGACTTCGAGATTGGGCTTCTGCGCGGTGCCGCCTTCATGAATGACGACTTTTTGCCCACGTTCAGCGAGAATGCCTCGGCCTTTTTCCTCGTAGAGAATGCCGCTGTATTTTTTACCGCCTTCGAAATCCGCCTGATAGCCGGAAAGCACCGAATACTCGGGCTTTACGATCTTGCTACGATACTGGACACCGGAATTACCGGAATTCTTGCCGCTGGCATCCATGATTTTGTATTTAAAATGCAATTCGAAGTCGCCGACCTCTCCCTCCCAGATCAAAAAGGTATTTTCCTTCACAGGATTTTCCGCAGTGGACTGGCCGGTGATCGCGCCGTCCTTGATGCTCCAGAATCCAGGCTGGCCGGTCCAGCCCGTCAGATCATTGCCGTTGAAAAGGACTTTTTCAGCAGCGCCAACCAAGGAAGCGGCTGCAAGGGTAAACAGAATGATGATTGATTTCATAAGTGCGTTCGCGGATGTGGAAACATTCGTAAAAAAGCAGATGCTTCTTTCAACCCATCGAATCGTTAGATTAAAAGTGGATTTTCTTTGGCATGGAGCGGCGATCTGACGCATAGCATCGGGCATGGCGAGCGTCCTTGAAGTATCTGCAACCGAACGAACTCCTCCTCCGAGCAATCGCGCCGGGCGTTGGTATCTAGCAGCCATCGGCCTATCGCTCGCTTTGATCGGCGGACTCTTCGTCTGGCTGATGGCACACAGTTACCTACGAGCCCGAGAAATGCGCTCTTGGCCGGAAGTCGCTTGCGTGATTCTTTCTTCCGAGCTTGAAGAGAAGCGTCATGATCAAAATTCCCGCTTGGAATATCGCCACAACATCAGCTTCGGCTACGAGTGGCAGGGTCAACGCCACACGGGCGATCATTTAACCCTTCGCGGAAGCCCTTGGTCCTCGAAACAGAAAATGATGGAGGGACAACTCAAAGCCTATCCGGTAGGAGAAACAACAAAGTGCTGGGTCGATCCGTCAAACAAGGAATTTGCCGTCCTAAAGCTAGATTCGCTGGCACCCGGTTACTCGATTTGGTTTCCTGCCCTCTTCGTCATCGGTGGGCTGGGAATCACCTTTCGCGCGACATTCGCACGGCCGAAGATGAAGAATCCCTAGCGGAATAAGGTTTTTATTGCGTCGCATCGATTTCTTGATTTAAGCTGCCCGCCCCGGCGATTCGTGGCTTGGCATGTGGCCTTGCGCGAAGAATTCCGGGTTATTTTCAATTCCAGACGCGATGAATCCAGACCGAGCGACTCTCAATTTCCTCAATAGTTTTCCAGAGGAAGCCAGAAAACGGGGCGAAATGCTGCAAAAAGACGGTGCAGTCACCCAGATTTTCGGAAACCACCTCTTCATCCAAGGTCGCGTCGAGGACGAGACTGGGATTTTCCGCACTAGCCTCCGCCTTCAGGGGAACCGCTGGTTTGGCTCCTGCACCGCCGAGGACGAACTGATCGCCGGAGCCTGCCAGTATGCCACCATGATGGAGCGCATGCACCGCGGCGAGGATCTCCCGGAATCGCCGAACGAGTTCGATGTCACTCCCGTGCTCGATATTATTGAGGACAAACTCGGCCGTGAGC
>JANPAU010000344.1:0-1706 GCA_031430055.1 Akkermansiaceae bacterium
GTGGAGGCTGTGTTGCAGTGCCCGCTTCACGCTTTGCGGAGTGATGCCGTGCTTTTCGTTGTGAGCTTGCTGGCGGGCACGGCGGTATTCGGTGACGTCGATGAGTGCTTGGATCGAGTCCGTGATCTTGTCGCAAAACAATACGCACTCTCCTCCGATGTGACGGGCAGCGCGACCGGCTGTCTGAATCATCGACGTCTCGTTGCGGAGGAATCCCTCTTTATCCGCATCAAGGATGCACACCAGTGAGACCTCTGGTAAATCCAGTCCTTCCCGCAGGAGATTGATGCCGATTAGAATATCAAAAGTAGCGGCTCGCAACTGCCGTAAAATTTCCACCCGCTCCACCGCATCAATGTCCGAGTGCAGGTAACGGCACTTCAACCCTGTCCCTAGCAGATACTCGCTCAGGTCTTCCGCAGTCCGCTTGGTGAGAGTCGTGACCAGCACCCGTTCATTTCGCTCCACGCGCTGGCGGCAGAGTTCGATGGTTTCGTCGATTTGTCCCTTCAGCGGACGGAGGATCAGCACGGGATCGAGCAGTCCAGTCGGTCGGATGATTTGTTCCACCACCAGTGGAGTGCCTCGTTTGCTAGGATCGAATTTAGCGACCGCTTCTTCGTTACCGCTGGGCTTCACCTTGAGTTTCTTAAAGTCGAACATCGCGACCTTCACCCCGTTGACCTCCGACTTTACCGGGATGTAGCTCTTATTCTCAGGGCGAGAGTTGACGATTTCAAATGGCCCCGGCGTAGCCGAAACATAAACGCGCTGGCCAGTCATTTGCATGAATTCTTCAAAACGCAGCGGCCTGTTATCCAGCGCACTTGGTAGCCGGAATCCGTGATCCACCAGCACCGTTTTGCGGCTCTTGTCGCCCTCATACATCCCGCCGACTTGGGGAATCGTCGCGTGGCTCTCATCGACGAGCAGCAGGAAATCCCGTGGAAAGAAATCCAACAATGTGTAAGGCCTTGCGCCCGGCTCCCGACCCGTGATGTGACGCGAGTAATTTTCAATTCCCTGGCAGAATCCCATTTCCGCCATCATTTCAAGATCATAGTCCGTCCGCATTCGCAGGCGCTGGGCCTCGATGAGTTTACCGTCTTTTTCGAAACTCGTCACCTGCTGGTTCGCCTCCTTGCGAATTTCTAACGTCGCGCGTTTCATCTTGTCGCCCGGTGTGACGAACTGCTTTGCCGGAAAAAGCGTGTGAGTCTCCAAGCGCTCGATGGTATGCCCCGTCAAGGTATGAATGCTCGTGATGCGCTCCACCTCGTCGTCGAAAAACTCCACCCGGATCGCCGTCTCATCCAGATACGCCGGATGCACCTCCACCACATCCCCGCGCACCCGGAACTTCCCCCGACCGAAGGCGATGTCATTGCGCTCGAAAAGCATCCCCACCAGCGAGTTAAGAAATTCCTCCCGTGTCAACTTCTGCCCGACCCACACCGGCACCATCATGTTCTGATAGTCATCTGGCGAGCCCAAGCCGTAGATGCACGACACCGAGGCCACCACGATCGTATCCTCACGAGTCAGCAGTGAACCCATCGTGCTCAATCGAAGCCGCTCGATCTCGTCGTTGATCGCCGAATCCTTCTCGATGTAGGTGTCGCTCCGCGGGATATACGCCTCCGGCTGATAGTAGTCGAAATACGAAACGAAATACTCCACCGCGTTGTGCGGGAAAAAGTTTTTGA
>JANPAU010000345.1:0-7677 GCA_031430055.1 Akkermansiaceae bacterium
CGATGGATTCGAAAAATACTTCTTGGAGTGGATTGGACAGCTTCATACGTGCCGCAGCGCGGTTTCTTCTTATGCATATTGGGAAGTTTCAGCTAGTGGATTCGCCTAGACTGAGATGCTACAAATTCTTTATGACGCAGAAGCCACTTCAGATCATCGACTCCCACACCGAGGGTGAGCCCACCCGGGTTGTTATTTCCGGCGGACCCGACTTGGGGCATGGTCCAGTGGCGGAGCAAGCAAAGCGATTTCAGTCAGATCACGACTGGCTGCGGAGTTCCGTTTGTAACGAGCCGCGTGGCCACGAGGCGATGGTCGGGGCGCTGCTGTGCGAGCCGCATGAGCCGGATTGCGTCTGCGGAGTCATTTTTTTCAACAATCTCACCACGCTCAACATGTGCATTCACGGAACCATCGGCCTCACCGTGACCTTGGCACATTTGGGGAAAATCGGCGTCGGCTCTCACCGCATCGATACGTCTGTGGGAGTTGTCATTGCCACCCTGCGCGAAGACGGCTCGGTGGAGGTCGCCAATGTTCCAAGCTACCGCAAAGCTGCCGACGTATCCGTCCTCATTCCGGAGTGGGGTCCAGTGCGCGGTGACATTGCTTGGGGCGGAAACTGGTTTTTCCTAATCAATGGCCAAGGCCCTGCTGTCGATTTCACCCAGCTCGAAGCCCTCACCCATTTCACTTGCCTCGTCCGCGAAGAACTCAGCAAGCAGGGAATCACCGGAGATCACGGCATGGAAATCGACCACATCGAAGTCTTCGGCCCACCCAGCGATCCATCTCTGGCTGATAGTAAGAACTTCGTTCTTTGCCCCGGCAAGGCCTACGACCGCTCGCCTTGTGGCACGGGTACTAGCGCCAAGCTAGCCTGCCTTCACGCATCAGAAGGACTCAAAGCCGGTGAGACATGGCGTCAGGCCAGCATTCTCGACACCGTCTTCGAAGCTCGTTTTGAAGAGTTGCCTGATGGAAAAATCATCCCCCATGTCTCTGGCCGGGCCTGGGTGAACGGCGAGGCGACATACCTTTTCGATCCGTCTGATCCATTTCGCAATGGCATTCCTGCCACCCACTCATCCTTCTAGGAATAATCGCGGATACCCATCCATGAGCAGATCCCATCAGGACTGCAATTCCGCTCCGGCACCCTGATCGATAAGCTTGATCAAGCACTGCCTCCCGTCAATTTCCCGGATGTTTCACATCCGTGCTTGTTTTCCCGTAAAATTCAGCCATAGCCTCGCAGCCCGGCGCGACAGAAGGACTGACAAGACGGGAATTTGACTTATATTTGCTCATGGATACGCCTCCTTTCTCCGAACTCGGGTTGCCCGATACTTTGCTCGCCGCCATCGAAACTCTTGGCTACGAGCGCCCATCACCCATTCAAGCGATGAGCATTCCCCCTGCCCTGCTGGGCAAGGATCTCGTCGGCCTATCGGCCACGGGATCGGGAAAAACCGCTGCTTTCACCCTCCCTGCGCTTGCGAAGCTCGACGTCAAACTTGCTTACCCACAGGTGCTTATCCTCTGCCCGACCCGCGAACTCGCAGTCCAGGTCTGTGAAGAAGTCCATCGCCTCGGCGCGAAAATGCAGGGACTCCAAGCCACTCCCGTTTACGGCGGCGCACCCATCGACCGCCAGCTCCGCGCCCTTCGCAATGGCGCGCAACTCGTCGTCGGAACGCCCGGCCGTTTGCTTGACCACCTTCGCCGCGGCAGTTTCGACGCATCCCGCATCAAGATGGCCATCCTCGACGAGGCCGACCGAATGCTCGACATGGGATTCAAGGATGAAATGGACGAGACTCGCCGCCCTTCCTCCGGACCGCCAGACACTTTTCTTCTCTGCGACGATGAACCCAGGCGTCTCGCGCTTGATTCAAAAATTCGGAAACAGTCCGGAAATCATCGAGATCCAACAAAAAGCCCGCACCGTATCCACGGTCGAGCAGTCGTATTTCGAAGTCCGCCAGCGCTCGAAGGTTGAGGTACTTTCCCGCATTCTCGACATGAACCCACCGCGGCTCGGCATCATTTTCTGCAATACCAAGCGCTCAGTGGACGAGTGCACCGAGGATCTCGTCAACCGCGGCTACGCTGCAGACCGCCTGCACGGTGACATCACCCAGCAAATGCGCGAACGTGTGCTCAAGCGTTTCCGCGATGGAGCGGTGGAAATCCTCGTCGCCACCGACGTCGCCGCCCGCGGGCTCGACATCGATGAGATCGACATCGTTTTCAACTACGACCTCCCGACTGACCCGGAAGACTACGTGCACCGCATCGGGCGGACCGGTCGTGCCGGGCGCTCGGGGCGGGCGGTTAGCTTCGTCTATGGCCGGGAAATTTACCGCTTGCAGTCGATTGAGCGCTACACTCGCAGCGTGATCAAGCGAGAGCGTATCCCATCCGTGGAGCAAGTCGAAGGACGTCGCGCAGATTTGATTTTCGACGATCTCAAGGAACGCTTGGAATCCGGAAAATTCGAATCCTATCAGGACAGCATCGACCGCTTGCTCGAACAAGGCCACACGCCTACCGACATCGCCGGCGCACTCGTCACCATGATCCGCGAAGCCAGTGGCCGCGAGGGATCCGCGATCGAAGAAGATCGTGAACCCGAGCGCCCAGCTCGCCGCGAGAACAACCGGGATGCGCGCCCACAGCGTGATGATCGCCATGAAAATCACCAACGCGACGACCGCGGCCCGCGCCAAGAACGCTTCGAACGCGCTCCTCGTGGAGATGTCCAAGGCACCGAAGCTGGCATGACCCGCCTATTCCTCTCCCTCGGCAAGACCCACGGCGTGATGGCCAAGGAAATCGTCGGCATGTTATACCGCGAAGTTGGACTTCCCGACGGCTGCCTCGGCCGCATTTCGCTTTTCCCAAAACATTCCCTGGTCGATGTGCCGGAGCAATTCGTCGGGCAAGTGATGGATCGCACCAAGAGCGCCCGTCTCCGTGGTCGCCCGTTCCGCATGGACGTGGATCGTGGACCCGGCGACCGGGGTTGATGAACGAGGAGGCCGTAGATTTAGATTTTTGAATCTACTTCCTCCTACAAAAATCAATTTTTCCCCTCTGTTTAGGTCCACGATGCCGTCCAGCAACTCACGCGATCGCACGCGAAGAAATCGCGTGCTTGGTGTGCTCAACGGTGGCCGCTGCCTCTTCGTCCATTGCAGAGAGGATGCCTGCTAGATCGGTTGCGATTTCTTTTCGCATGTGTGACACAAATTCGACACCCTTGGAGGTGATGCGGACCATGATCTTCCGCCGATCTTCCGTAGCGTGGACACGTTCCACGTAGCCCAACTTCTCAATGCGATCCACCAAGCCGGTTGCGGCGGCAGTCGAATGCCCCATCTTTGATGCGATGTCCGTCATGGTGAGATATTCTTCGCTGGAAAGGTAAGTCAGCAGGAAAAATTGGGGATACGACAGGTTACCTCGGTTCAACTCTTTCGAGAGATTCAGAATGCAGCCGCGCTGTGTGAACAGGACGAAGTCTGCGAGGCGGTTGGCATCGGCCTTGACCGAAGCACTCGGGGCGCTTGATAAGCTCATTTTCATGGGGGGATGTTAGTGGGGGTCCCTCCGCAGGTGTGAGGAGGGGAAAGCATATTGCTTGCTGACGGTCAGATCTTTTCAGAATTCTGGACTCAGCGATATTACGTGATCGCGTGATAATGAGGATCGCCGTATTAACCCGAATCGCACCCGGGAAAAAACCAAGATTCCTTGTCAGCATGCTAAGAATACCCTCGGTGCAGATCATTTGCGCTTCTTAGCCAGAAAGGGAGAGGATTCACACTCATCAAGCGATTCCCTTGCGCAAATCCCTCAAGCTCCACAAAATCCCGTTCACTGGCAACCTACAAGTATGACCGACCTCTCAGGAAATCCCCAGCGCTTCGTGCTCTTCACGGTGTTTTACAATGCCCGGGCTTACTATCCGGTGTTGGCGATTCTGTTTCTGGACCTCGGGCTGACTCTGGATCAATTCGTCCTGCTCAACTTGATCTGGGCAGCGACGATCTTTCTATTTGAGGTTCCTTCGGGAGCCTTGGCGGACACGATTGGGAGGAAAAAACTCTTGGTGACGGCAGCAGCGTTGATGGTGGTGGAAATGCTTTGTTTGTTATTCGCGCCGCGCGATGGCGGAGCGATTCTACTCACTTTGTGCGTGATCAACCGGATCTGCTCCGGTCTATCCGAAGCTTGTGCGAGTGGCGCGGACGAAGCGCTCGCTTATGACTCACTGCCAGAAAAAGAGCAGGCAGACGCATGGGATAAGCTGCTAGCCACGGCGATGCGTTGGCGTTCGGTGGGCTTCGTCTTTGCGATGATCCTCGGTGGATTGATCTACAATCCCGAACCGCTGAATCATGTGCTGCCGGGAAATTTACAACTCTCGGCGGACGTAGCGCATCGCTTACCGGTCGCGGTCGTGCTTTGCCAAGCGCTGGCCTGTCTCATCATCACTTTGAAAATGGTGGAGCCGCCTCGCCCTGCGGTGAATCATGCGGGGAGCACTTGCATGGGCGCGATCCGGCTGACTTTGGAAACGGCACGCTGGGTTTTCACGCATCCTACGACTCTGGTGGTGGTGGTGGTCGGGTTGGCGATCGACTCGATTGTGCGAAATTTCGCGACGATCACTAGCAGTTATTATCGGCTCATTGATCTGCCGGAATGGACCTATGGCTTCATCGGTGCGGCGTTGGGATTGCTCGGCTGGTTCGTCCCCGGGATCGCGGCGAGTTTGAACCGCCGGTTCAGCACTTTGGCAAATCTTGGAATCGCCGCAGCAGTCGCGTTGCTCGGTTTGGCGGCACTGGTTCCTGCATGGCCGCTCTTTGGAATCCTGCCGGCGATGTTGCTGATGACGATGATGGGCTTTCTCGGCTTCACGATCAGCCGAGCACTTCACGCCGAGGCAGATTCGTCAAGGCGTGCCACCATTCTATCTGTTAAAGGACTGGCCTTCAATCTCGGCTACGGACTTTTCAGCTTTGGCTTCTCGCGACTGCTGGCGCATTTCCCGGATCAGCCAAGTGGAGAGGCGCTGCGCAGTGCTTTGTTTTGGCAGGTTCCAGCCTTTGCTTTGGTGATGATTGCCTTGTTTGGCTGGGCTGGTTTTATGAAAAAGCGGAGTAATGATTCAGGTCGTTAAGAAAGATTAAGTAAATTCAACAAGGTGCAGCAGAAAGTGTCGGGCTGTTTTCGCTGCGAGCGCGGTGCGCAGATGTTTTGTGTGATCAGAATCACCGTGGTGGCGCTGATCCAGTCATCTTGACCCTCACCGCAGGCACCCACACCGTCACCGTTTTTGCTCGGGAAGACGGCATGCAACTTGCCAAGCTCGAACTCGAAAACGTGCGACCGCTCGCTACGGCCAAGTCCATCGTGAATGGCTGGTTCACCGACTCATATCACCTTGCTGCCACCGTGATTCCAGCCTGCTTGGGAAATTCATTCCACACTAGTTCGCCGCAAGCCCTAGTTCATCTAAAAATTATAATCGCCAATTTTTGATCAGAACCTCTGATCAATTCCATGTGTGTTGAGTAAATGAATTTCTTGGTCCTATCAGGGCAAGTGAATTCAGACCACTCTTTCAATTCAGACAGCCCTGATGACGATCAGAATTTCCAGTCACTTCTCTCATTAGGAGGAGAAATTGGTGCCAAGATCTCCCCCAGAAAAAACCAAACATTGCCATTACCCATCTGCCTGTAATCAAAAAATAACAATATCCAATGAAAATTCTCACCATCTGCAACCAACTACGAGTTGCCCTCAAACACTCCGCCCTCGCTTTAGCGGTGGGTGCCGCAGTGACGCTCGGGGCCGGCCCGTCCGCGCACGCGACCCTCACCTACACCTTCACGGATCTTGGGCCCCCTGCCGGCCCCCAGGTCCCCAACATGGAAGGCTGGACGTCAGTTTTCGGTGCCAACTGGGCGAAATATGATTGGTGGGGTTCCGACGGCAATATCGGCGACGGTTGGGCCAATGAGGAAACCCAGTTATCCCACTCGCCGGAATTCAAATTGAATGGCTCAGGTCCACTGACTTTTAAAATGATCGGTAACCCAGCATCACCTGCTGCGAGACCGATCAGTGCTGTTGGCGTGCCGGCGAATCACTCGGCTGACATTCCGCCGACAGCGATCCTTCTAGGCGGTTTCATGGGAGTGGCGCTGCGCGATGTCGCTAATGATATCTATGTTTTGTGGAAAGCGCATGCAGGAACGAATTTTGGCACTTTAGGTGCTGTGTGGCCGGACCAGAGTTTTAGCGTAGCAGAGCTTGCACCTTATGCCAACAACGGTCGGGCATACACGCTCGACTTCATCGACAATGATAAAAACCCTGAACTTCCGTCTCCTAATCACGTTGACGGTGTTGATGGCGAAGATCATTGGGTGACTTTGGGCGGGGCTACCATTCCCGGCAACCCGGTCACCGTGTTGAAATCATACGACTTCAACGACGGCACTCTCCAAGGCTGGCACAACCGCGTGTGGGATGAAACCACCTCCGCATGGGTCGATCTCGCCCCGGATCTCGAAACCATGCCCGGCACCGTCAATGGCGGCGTCATCCAGCCGCCAAGTGCTGATAACAATCTGTTTGGCAACAACGGCACCCAAATAGAGCCGATCGGTGGCAATATCGACACCCACCTGAATAGCCACTGGCTTCGCTCGCCGGTCTTCAAACTCTCGCCCTACCAAGACTTGACCGCCCAAATTGGTGGCGGAGAAGCCAGTGGCACCGCTCCAGCCGATGACGCGTCGGTCCCATACGCCGCAGATGCTGAAGGCTGGAAGGGCATCGCCTTGCGCACCGTCAGCGACGGAGTGTTTGTCATCACGAAGTCGGTCCCTTTATCTAACGTCACGTTGCAAACCGTGACCTTCACAGCTGAAGACTTGGCTGACTATGTGGGACTCAACTGCACCTTGGAACTGATCAATTTAGACAACAGCAGCCCTGGTTGGGTCAGCATGGACAATGTCTCCATTCCCGTACCGCCAAGCAGTGCCTGTGATATGCTCACCTACGGCACGGGCGGCGTTATTAGCGGAACGAACGTCAGCTTGTTCGTGCCCTTCGGCACAAATCTTGCGACCTTGAATCCCGCCTGCACCGTTTCCCCATTCGCCAGCTACGCCGGACCTACCCCGATCTTCTCCGTCGCGAATCCCTCAAGCTACGTCGTGACCGCCCAGGATGGCACGACCAAAACCTATACGGTGACAATTAGCTTTGGGACTCCTAGCCCTGCTTGTGACATTCTGACCTTCGTCTTCCCCGGTCAGCTCGACACGGTCATTTCCGGCACAAACGTCAGCGTGACGGTTCCGGTGAGCACAGATGTCACGGCACTCGCGCCCACCTACACGACTTCCGCCTTTGCCACCGGCTCGCCCGTATCCGGCACCGCACGGAATTTTACCAGTCCGCAAAATTACACCATCACCGCTCAGGACGGCATCGCCAGTAAAACCTATACCGTCACCGTCACCAAGGGGCCGGTTCCAAGCATCTTCACTTGGAACACCGCCGTCGCCGGCAACTGGAGTGAAAGCGCGAAGTGGACCAATGACCTCGCCACCGGCTCCAAGCCGATTTCTACCGGTCAAGCCT
>JANPAU010000346.1:0-12056 GCA_031430055.1 Akkermansiaceae bacterium
GGCACGAAGGACCGTCCACGGTGGCCGCCGTCCACGGGACGCTTCCCGACAGGAAGGACCGGGCCTACACCACGGTGCTATCCGTGATGCAGAGTCTCGAGCGAAAGAGCCTCGTGAAACGCGCACTGGTCGGCAGGGCGCACGTATACGCGGCAGCTTATTCGCAGGAAGTGATCGTGCAGCGCGCGACTCACGACTTCCTCACTAACGCTTTTGGAGGACGCCTCGCTGAGGCGCTCCTCGCTATCCTCTCCGCCGGCACATTAACGCCGGAAGAGAAAACAAACATCGAACGCGAACTCCAACGACACAAAACTATGGCTGCAAAAAAAACAGCAAAGAAAGTTGCCAAAAAGGCACCCGCAAAGAAAGCCGTGAAAAAAGTTGCTAAGAAGGCCCCGGCCAAAAAAGCAGCACCCAAAGCACCTGCCAAAAAGGCTCCTGCCAAAAAGGTAGCCAAGAAGGCGGCGAAGAAAGTCGCAAAAAGCGCCAAGAAGGTTGCGAAAAAGGCAGCCAAGAAGGTAGTTGCCAAAAAGGTAGTTGCCAAGAAGGCCGCTCCTGCCAAGAAGGCCGCCAAAAAGGTAGCCCCTGCGAAGAAAGCCGCTCCGGCGAAGAAAGCTGCGAAGAAAGTCGCCCCGGCGAAAAAAGCAGCTAAGAAAGCAGCGAAAAAGTAATCCAAAACCTTGACGGGTGAGGTAAGCATCCCGCTTTCAAGCGAGTCGCCTGCCCAGCCTGATCGGGGGTTTATCAAAGGCGGGAGATCTTCGGATCTCCCGCCTCTTTTTTACTCGAAAAAAGGGGTTGCATCCCAAGCCGCGCCCATCCTAGCTTCCCCCCGCCCTTCATGGGCGTCTCCTATGCGCGGTTAGCTCAGTGGTAGAGCACCTCCCTGACACGGAGGGGGTCACTGGTTCGAACCCAGTATCGCGCACCATCCAAGTCTTGATTTGGTAACGGAAATGGAATTCAGAAAAGTCATCGCAAGTGAGGCTCGGGCGCATGGGTTTTGCGAGAGCTGAGGCGAAGGAACTGCCTGGCAACAATCAGGCACCGGTGATGATCTCACAAGCAGGCAGTTTTTCCTTGAGCACCTTGATTGCGGCGGGTGTCACCGCCGTCTGCCAGAGATAGAGGCGCTTTAAGTTAGGCAGCGCCGAGAGCTTGCTCACACCAGTGTCGGTGACTTTGGTGCCATAGAGGTTGATCGATTCCAAGCTGGGTAGTTTCAGTAAGGTTTCGATAGCGACATCCGTGATGCCTGTTTCCGCGAGGCGGATGAGTCGGAGATTTGTAGCATCTGCGAGTTGGGCGACTGCTTGGTCCGTGACCTTGGTGGCAGATAGATCGACCGTGACGAACTGGGGAGTGAGAGACTCTAACTTCTTGAATGAAGCATCGTCGAGATTTCCACGGAGTGATACGGCGGTGAATGTCACTAAGGCAGACTGCTGGGACTCAAAACTAAGCGAACCGGGAAAATCTTTCGAAAGGCGAATCACTGAAGCCGTGAGTGCATCATCCGGACCTGCTGGAGATGCATGAGCATCGGCAGCGGCAGGGGTCACTGCGGCCGCAGCGCTTGCAGCGGGGAGGAGTTTAGAAATTGCTTCCTGAATCGGCGCTGGAACCACGAAGTCGGCGAGCGATTTTTTAGGATCGGCACCATTGTCGATCCACCATTTCAAGACGGCTACCTCAGGATCCTCGATGTCGGGCTTGCCCTCGGGTGGCATGTGATCTTCATCATCTTGAGGGAGGTCGATGCGGATGACGATGTTGCTCTTCGCCGAGTTTCCAACTTCCAAGCCTGGTCCTTCGACGCCACCCTTCACGAGGCGCTCGTAGGTATCCATTCGGAATTTTCCTTTGGATTTACCCTCCTTATGGCACTGGACACAGCGACGCTCGAGAATGGGGGCGACAATGTCGGCATAAACCAGTTGCACACCCGGCTTGTTGTCCGGAGCGTCAGCGGGTTTGGCTTTATCCGACTTTTTCGGTTTCAGTCCCAGCACCTTACGAATCGGTTCGGGCGCATAATCGGTCAAATAGGATTCACCGTGAGTGATGGAAGCTCCGTCATGGCTGGTAAATCCCATCACGCCGACGCTCCCGAAAAGCAAGAGTCGGTAAAATGCAGGATTGCCCCCGATGGCGACCGTCCAAGCTTTGAAAATAAAGGTGAAAACCGCCGCGACGGCGAAAGCAAGGCCGCCCCAGAGATGGCGCTCGACGAGCGCATTTCCGGCGTACTCGGTCCCTCCGTGATAAAGCAAAAACCCCGCAAGCACCGCAAAGATGGCGCTGGCCGCACCGAAAAATAGGGGGAACAATGTGGCGTCGCCCGATTCTCCACGACGTTTTCCGAAAATCGCGCCCAGCTCCTGGAATAAGATGAGCGCAAAAACCCCAATCGGCAGATGGAGTAAAACCGGGTGAAAATGGCCGACGAACCGCACAATATCTGGCATTTTATCGCCGTCTGGCGGCCCGGCCAAGAAGGGCATGGCGATTAAACCGCCAGCAGCAAGCAGGCCAAAAAATGTTAGAGTCCAAGGTTTTTTGCGCCGTGCGGCGGAGTGTGCGTGATCAGCCATAGAGTTCCTCCATTACTGTCACCGGAATTTAGATCTTCCAGTGCAAATCTAGATTTTGAGCATCCCGGGCTTGCTCGGAATGCTTACGTGTGCCTCGTGACCTCACCTTTGGCGCGATCCAAAAAGAACACCCACTGCCGGGTATCTGCTTGGCGACTTTCTACGCGGGACGCTCCAAGCTTTCCACTCGCTCCACCCACGGTTGATATTCTGCGGGGATGGGCGCTTCAAAACGCATTCGCTCGCCGGACACCGGATGATCCAAGGTGAGCCGCCAAGCGTGAAGCATGAGGCGTCCGGTTTGCTCGGAGGTTTTACTAGGTTTCCCGTAGATCGGATCGCCCACCAGTGGAGCCCCCTTGTGATGAAGGTGGACGCGGATCTGGTGGGTGCGCCCAGTGTGAAGGTGGCAAAGAACCAGCGCAGTGAGCGTGGCGGCGTCGGCGGCGAGGATCTCGTAGTCGGTGATGGCGGTCTTTCCACCGGGCGGATTGACGACAGCCATCTTTTGGCGGTTCACCGGGTGGCGGCCGATGTGGGTGAAAATGGTGTCTTTGGCGGGCTTGGGAATCCCTTGGCTCACCGCGAGATAGAGTTTTTCCATTGTTCTACCCGAGAATTGGTTCACGAGGGATTGATGAGCGACATCCGACTTGGCGACGACGATGCAGCCAGACGTATCTTTGTCGAGACGGTGTACGATGCCCGGACGCTCGACACCGCCGATGCCAGAAAGTTTTCCGCGGCAGTGATGGAGCAGGGCGTTGACGAGCGTGCCGTCGGGATTTCCCGGGGCCGGGTGAACGACCATGCCGGGGGCTTTATTGATGACCACGAAGTCGTCGTCCTCGAACAGGATTTCCAAAGAAATGTCCTGTGCTTCATTGTGAAGGGGGACGGCTTCAGGCAAGACGACGGTGATGCGGTCACCGAGCTTCACCGCATCGCGCGGTTTGGCGGGGTGGCCGTTGATCTGGATGTATTGCTCGCGAATGAGCGTCTGAATCCGGGAGCGGGAAAGATCCGCAAGGCGGGCGGCGAGAAAGGCGTCGATGCGCTCGCCCGGACTGTTTTCGACTAGGATTTCCACTGGGCGGAGTCTCTTCGGGAAAAAATGTGCTGCAAGATTCAAGTTTGCACCCGGATACGGCGTAGATAGCCTATGCCCATGCCGCCGCGCGACGAATCCATCTCCTATTGCCAATCGTGTGAAAGCCCGATGGATGTATCTGCGGTGGCTCCCTTTGCGAATGTCGAGTGCCCAACTTGCGGCAAACACACTCGGGTGAAGCGCGATTTCGGCCCATACAAGTTAGTGCGGCGCCATGCGGTGGGGGGAATGAGCATGGTTTTCGTCGCACATGACAGCACACTGGATCGGGAAGTCGCTCTGAAAATCCTCAGTGAAGACTATTCCGCTGACGAGAAACGGATTGCCGCATTCGAAGAAGAGGCACGGATCACGGCCTCTTTTAGCCACCCTCACGTGGTGCGCGTGCTCACCACGGGCAAAGCATTCGGCCGATTTTACATCGCGATGGAACTCGTGCCGGGTGGACATTTCGAGCATCAGATCCGGGAGCGTAGGAAAATCCCTGAATTGGAGCTGCTGCCCTTCGCCATCGAGGTGGCTCAAGGGCTCAAGGCAGCGCATTCTGCGGGCTTGATTCATCGCGACGTAAAGCCTGGTAATATCCTGCTAGACGCGGAGGGCCATGCCAAGATCGTGGACTTCGGGCTGGCCTTGGTGACTCAAGGAGGAAGCGCTCAGGCGACCGAAATCTGGGCAACCCCCTATTATGTCCCACCCGAGACCATCGAAGGCAGTCCCGAGGATTTCCGCGCCGATATCTATGCCTTCGGAGCCACACTCTATCACGCCCTTGTCGGCAGACCCTCCTGTGGTGAAGAAACGATGGCCACGGATGCGCTGCGCGATGCGAAGAAAAAAGTCATCCCCATCGGGTTGGCCGACGCCTCAATCTCGGTGGACACCTGCAAGATCGTCGATCGCGCGATGGCCTATGACCCGCACGAGCGATTCGAGTCGTATGATGAACTGATTAAGCAGCTCGACGTCGCCCTGAAGAGATTGAAGTCAGGGACCGCGATCTACTCGGAGAGCGCCTTCAAGCTCGCGAGACGTCGGGCGAAAAAGAAACAAGCAGAGTTGGTGTCATGGTCAGTGGCAGGCTTGGCGCTCTGCAGTGCGGTCGCGGTCGGCATCTGGTGGATTACCCGTGAGACCATGCCGGTGCAAAAAGCTCCGCCCCTTGTGGGAAGTGCTCCCATCATCCCAGAATCCGCCTCTGTGGCTGCCACTGACATCGCAAAAAACTATCGAGAAGCCCGAGCTGCGGTGGAGGCCCGCGATTTCTCAAAGGCGGCTGATGGGTTTGCGAAGCTGCTGAAAAATCCATCTGTGCAGGAACCCACTCGCACCTGGGCGGGGGTCGAAGCCGTCGTCGCCCACTACCTTGACGGGGTGACGTCGGAGGCCAAGAACCAAGCGAAAGAGACCGCAGCCCATGCCAAGTCAGTGAACAAAGATGGTCCTCGGATTGGTGAAGTGCTGACGAATGTTTTGGATAAAATTGGGCAGCTCCCGGCTATTCCTGCTAAACAACTCGACAGCTCTAGCAGCGACGCCTCGCATGTCGTCGCGTGGATGCTTGCAGGTCTTAAAAACTGGGAGCAGGGAATGCGGGAAGAAGCTCGCCCTTATTTTTCCGCCGTCGCCGCCGCAAAGATTTCCGCCGATGAACAATGGCTAACACTCTACCAAAAATTCGCCAACGACTACCTCGCCGATTTGGAGTCTCTCTCAGGCTCAGTGTTTACCAAGCTCCCTGCGGATCCGGCAGCTTGTGAGGTTGCGGTAAACGAACTCAATGAAATTCTAGACAAACTTAAAACCAAAGGCCGCGCGCGCTTCAATGTGCGCGCTTGGCAGCTCGACCTAACACGACGTGCTAAGCTGCTCGCAAATCCTGAGGTGATTCCTGCCAAAACAAGCACTGCCACGACGAACCAATGGGATCCGGACGCCGTGATGGCCAAACTCAACGAATTCTCCAACAGCTGCCGCTTTTCCGACGCTTCTGAGTATCTCAAATCGTTCCCTGCCGAGCCCGCTGATGCCATGCAGGTCTCTTTGCTTTCCCTCACCGAGGCAGCGACAGAGTTCCTCAAGGATCTCAAGACAGATCTTGGCAAACAGCCCGTCACCGCCGAGTTTCTCATGAAATCCGGTGCCGTCGTCCGCGGGATTTTCGCCGATCCCGCAGGCTCGATCATCACTCTCGACGACAGCGGACAAGGGCAGTCAGCAAAGTGGGCCGACTTTTCACCAGATGCCCTCATCGCGCTCCACCGGATTTACATGAAAAATCAGATTTCTGAGTCGGATCGCCTGCTCCGCCACGAGCGGGCGATCTCTTATGGCTGGCTCACCGGAAATCGAGAGGCAGCACACACCGCAGCTTCCACCTTGTCACAAAGTAATTCCGAATTTAAAAGCCGTTGGACCTCGATCAAGAGTGGCTTGCCGCAGTGATTGTAGCGGGAGCGGATGTAAGTAATGAGTCGCTCGATGCACCATTCTGATAGATAATTGTATACCGGGAGCCATGCTATTCTCCAAAGGATGAGATCTCAGCCGCGCTTAAGGGGCGGAACTTCCCCGGTGATAGCGAATCATTGAGCGCGAGGGATCCGATACTTTCCCGGTGCAGCTTTAACACCTGATTGCCCACCGCATGAAACATCCGCTTCACCTGATGGTAGCGACCCTCGTGAATGGTCAGCAATGCCTCTCGCGCTGACAAAATTTTCAAAACGGCAGGCCGAGTGGTTAGGTCTTCATAAGCGAAATAGATTCCATCGGCGAAAATCTCTGCCGTATCCGGCGAGATATCATCCCGCATCGTCACCCGATACACCTTGGAAATCTCCTCAAGGGGTTCAGTCACGAGTTTCGACCATCGCCCATCGTTGGTCAGTAGAAGCAAACCGGTGCTTGCCCGGTCAAGTCGTCCGGCAAGATGAAGTTCATCACGCAGTGGATGATTGATCAATTCCATCACCGTCGGATGCTGCGGGTCACTCGTCGCGCTCAGATAACCCGCCGGCTTGTGGAGCATTAGATAGACCGCTTCTTTTTTTTGAAGAATCTCATCGTCGAGTTCCACTCGGCTGAAGCGGTTAATTCTGCGAAGTCCGTTGATTTCCACCAAGCCATCCACCCGCACCCGGCCATCGACTAACAACCGGGAAACTTCCTTACACGGATGGATTCCGCGGCGGGTGAGGAATCGGTCGAGGCGCATGGTCCGAGATTGGATCTCTTGATGGCCTCCTTATAACAGATACTTCGACGCTTGTTCGACGTCCTTGTCACCGCGGCCTGAGAGGTTGGCGATGAGGATGCTGGACTTGGGAAGACTGCCGGCGATTTTCGAAACGTAAGCGATGGCGTGAGCGGTTTCGAGAGCGGGGATGATTCCCTCGCAGTGGGCGAGTTCTTTGAAGCCGGCGAGTGCTTCGTCGTCAGTGGCGTAAGTGTATTCGACTCGGCCGATGTCTTGTAAGTAAGCGTGCTCGGGGCCGACGGCGGCGTAGTCGAGACCGGCGGAGACAGAGTGGGTGAGTTCGATTTGGCCGTCATCATTGGCTAACAACCAAGTTTTGGTGCCTTGGAGGACGCCGAGTTTTCCGCCTTGGAAGCGGGCGGCGTGGCGCTCGGGGATGATGCCGTCGCCGCCAGCTTCGACGCCGACCATGCGGACGTTTTCGTCCTCGATGAAGGGGTGAAACATGCCGATGGCATTCGAGCCACCACCGACGCAGGCGACTAGCAGGTCAGGAAGGCGGCCTTCTTTTTCCAAAATTTGGCGGCGGGTTTCCACGCCGATGACGCGGTGGAAATCGCGGACAATCATGGGAAATGGGTGTGAACCGAGAGCGGAACCAAGGATGTAATGGGTGTCTTCCACGGTGGCGACCCAGTCGCGCATGGCTTCGTTGACGGCTTCCTTGAGAGTGGCTTGACCGGCGGTGACGGCGCGGACTTCGGCACCCATCAGTCTCATGCGGGCGACGTTGAGGGCTTGGCGCTCCATGTCCACCTTGCCCATGTAAACGACGCATTCCATGCCGAAGCGGGCGCAAACGGTGGCGGTGGCGACGCCGTGTTGGCCGGCCCCGGTTTCTGCGATGATGCGTTTCTTCCCAAGTCGTCGGGCGAGGATGATTTGGCCGAGTGCGTTGTTGATCTTGTGAGCTCCGGTGTGGAGCAGATCTTCGCGCTTCAGGTAGATTTTTGCACCACCGAGCACTTCGGTCCAGCGTTCTGCGAAATAGAGTGGGGTGGGGCGGCCGGCGTAGTTGGTGAGGAGATCGTCGAGCTCAGCGTGAAATGCCGGATCGGCCTTGGCGGCGGCGTAGGCGGTGGCGAGCTCTTGGAGCGGGGCCATCAGGGTTTCCGGGACGAACATTCCGCCGAATTGGCCGAAGTGGCCGGTGGCGTCTGGAAGGGTGGGAGCGGGAATGGTTGCAGTGGCCATGGACGGCGGGAGTGTTCTGCGGGATGGGCTGGGATTCAAGGGGAGAATGCGGATGATGCTTCGCTCTTGCGTGAAGGACGGCGAAAGGCTCTTCTTCGCCGTGGCGCGATCCTGCGTCATTCGAAGTATGGGAATTACAAAATATCTGACCTGCACTGCGCTGGGATTTGCTTTGCTACTGGCGTCGTGCGCCCCGAAAGCCACGCTCGTGGTTGAGGCTCCCGTCGTGAAGAAGGTGGAAAAAGCGCCGGAAACAGCGGCTCCTGAGTTGAGCGTGCCTGCGCAAGTCGAAGACGGGCTGCGGATGCCGGATATGCTGGCGATGCCGAGTGAGGGCGATTTCCGATCGACGAACTCAGCGGCCCCGAAGACGGGTAATGCATCCGGCGCGGTGATTTCTCGGCCTCCGGCGGATGCATCCACGCAGGTGAAGCCGAAGGAGTAGGGAGGTGGAGCGAGGGTGGAATAATCGCTTTTACGAGTCGCTTTGAAATCGATCCTTGGATTTCAGAACAGTGATGGGTGAACCCTGTCGTCTAACACACGGTGTTTTTTCCGTAATTTTGGAGCCACCCGCCATGCAATCGGGTTTTGGGCAGCTTTGGTTTTCTCTCCCGCACAGCAGTTTGCATAATCCCGAATAAGACCGTCACGAAGTGCTTCCGCCACTGTCGCGCTGCGCAGCCCCGGGATGCGGCCTTCCCCGATTGGGCACGGTACAGAAAATCTCATCATCTAACTGAAATTCTTGATTTCTCCATCTCGCCATCACCTCGCAACTCCGCTTGGCATGGTCTTCACGGGCTTTGGTTGGATCAAATCAACGCCGCACTCTCCTTGGAAGTTAGCCCAAGTCGCCAAGGGAGCTACGAGAGCCGAAGACGCTGATTGTGAGATTTTTATCTTCGGATCAACTTCCATTTTCCTGATGGGCGACTTGTGAGTAACCGTTAGTTTCTGCGAGGTTTGCAAATATTATCTCGACGCCAGGGGAAATTTCAATCACTGAATGTATCGTTGAATCGAAAATAGTTTGGTTGATAGAAGTAACTCCCGTCCTCGACTCCATCTGCCAAGCCAAGCCTCCCCACTCCCCCCGTCAGCACGCGATCCACTCCAAGCAAAACATTACCTACCCGCGTAGAAGCTCTCTCACCGCACCTTTCAAAGCCCCATCTGCATCCTTCCGAAATCCATCTGAATCCGTAGAAAGCACTCATCACCAATCATTTATAGAAACCTCCCCGCCATGAACGATCGCCAGCGCTCCAAATACAACAGCCACCTCGTCACCCGCAACCTCTGCGGAAAAGAAACCTCCCGCGCCCTCACCTCCAGCCTGCCCGCCTTGGCTGCCCTCTATGATCGCTTCCTCGCCACCACCCTGGCAGAGATCGACCGCCTGTTGGAGAAAGGCCTCGATAAGCTCGTCCTCCAGTTCGCAGGCACCCCCTTCTATCAAGAATACATCCTCGCCCGCAGCGCCGTCTCACTCCCCGGTGGCAAGCCGGAGACTCCAGCCGAGAGTCCCACCCCCGCAACCCCGGTTTAATCAACCCTGCCCAACTCCCTAACCCCGCCCAAAGCAGCTGGAGTGTCTCGCTCCAGTCCGTTGCAAGGGCATCCTGCCAAGATCCACCATCAATCACAATCTCCTATCTTTTACTTCTATGAAACCGAAATTCAAAACCTCCAGAGCACTTTTCACCTCAGCTTGGTGCGCCACCATTGCCTTAGTCTGTTCATGCAATGCGGACGCTCAGACCACCCCCTTTGTAGGCGATGTCACCATCTCAGGGAGCACCACAGGTGACGGATGGGGTCTCTTCAAGCAGGGAGTGCGGATGGGCAATGCGAGTGAGGCGCTAATGACTTGGTTCCCTGGCACATCTCCAGCAGGAACCGTCCTCTTCGACATTGCTTGGGCGGATGGCACCTTCACCTGGCGTGACACCTATGTCGGTGCAACCGCCAGCAACAAAATGAGCTTGGATGCAGCAAACAATCTTCTTCTTTACAAAGCAAGCGGCACGGTTGGCATCACCCTGGCCCCGGAGACCGGCAAGATCACCCTTCCAGCAGGCACAGGCACCTCCACCGGCAGCGGGATCTATTTTGGCACCAGCACCGCAGCCACTCTGGCAGCCTCTGCCACCGGAGCCGCCATTTTCCCCAGCCAAGTGACCCTCCAAAACGGCCTCAGTGTCTCCAGTGGTAACATGAATATCGCTTCAACCACTGCATCCAGCAGCTCAGCGACAGGTGCTTTAACTGTCGCCGGTGGTCTCGGCGTCGGCCAAGATTCCTATATCAACGGTGTGCGGATCGGTAAAGGTGCTGGTAATGTGTACTCGAATACAGCCCTAGGTATAAATGTCCTCAACGCCAACACCACGGGCGGCCAAAACTCGGCAACCGGTTTTTTAGCCCTTCGCGCTAATACCACGGGCAACGAAAACTCGGCAACCGGTGCTAGGGCTCTCTATGCCAACACCACGGGCAACGAAAACTCGGCAACCGGTTCTTATGCCCTCTACGCCAACACCACGGGCAACCAAAACTCAGCAACCGGCAATTCTGCCCTCTTCACCAACACCACGGGTTCCAACAATGTCGGTTTCGGAAATGGAGCAGGCTTAGGAAATGCGACCGGAATCTTGAATGTCTTTTTGGGAGCCAGTGCCGGAAAATTCCAAACCAATGGCACCACTTCCCTCAGCACGACGAATCGCAGCATCTACATCGGCGCAAATTCTCGCGGTTCTAGCAACCTAGACGATAACTCCATCGTAATCGGTGCCGACGCCATCGGTGAAGGTGCAAACACCACGGTTCTCGGGAATTCACTCACGGAAAAAACGAGTGTTTTTGGCCAAACGACACTGACCAACAATCCCTGGAAGACACGAATTGTCACCGTTTCTCCACTGGCTGACCCCACTCCTGCAACTAACGACAGCGGCGGCAACGCCCTCGTCGTGGACGGCCACACCGTCCTCAACGGCAAGGTCATCATCTCCGTCCCCCAAGGCGACATCTCCATGGGCATCTACCAATGAGCCGAAGCCGTGAAACGTAGCGGCGATCACCGGTCGCCGTCTTCCTCACCACCCGCTCCAGCCTTTGAATCTTCAGCCTCTTGGCCACTTCTGTCGCTTAGTTTCTCAGTTTTTACCTACAGACTCCCATGCCACTCCCCAAACAAAATCTCATCCCAGGCATCTTGATCCTGCTTGCCATGATCAGCCTCGCCGCCCCGCCACTGTGGTGGAGTCAGGGAAATCCACCCGTCATCACTGGCACGGCAGAAAACAACAAGGGTCCAGCCAACATCGGCCAAGCGAAAAACATGGTCGCGCAAGCCCTCACCGCCCTCGACACGGCCGCCCCCACCGTCGCCACCCAGATCCGCGCCGATCTCGCCACGAGCCACCCAGGACTACTGACCGTCCCCAGCCCCAAACCCGCCGACTGGGCGGACAAACAAAAAGCACCCCTCCTCCTCGGTCAGCTCAAGGCGATCGCACACCCTTTTTACACCCAGCTTCACGCAGCGGCACCCACCTGGCTCGCCGCCGAACGCACCACCAACGACACCAACTACCCCAACTCCATCTTCCCCTGGACCGCCACCACCGATGACGACGCCAACAAAGCCATCGCCACCATCGGCCAGCTCAAGGCGGTGTTTTCGCTGAGGTTTGAAACCCTTCCCCCAGAATTCATCGACGATGACTACGACGGGATGGACGATAATTGGGAAATAGCCAATGGCCTTGATCCGCAGGACTTTTACGATGCTTACGACGACCCAGATGGCGATGGCATTGAAAACCAATACGAATATGTTCTCGGTTTCGATCCCCAAAACGCCAACACCGAAGGCACAGCCGAC
>JANPAU010000347.1:0-5393 GCA_031430055.1 Akkermansiaceae bacterium
CGACGCTTTGTGGTGTTGGACTAGCCCCTCCGGGTAGCACCGTAAATCTGAAAGCAACAGGGACATTGACGATCGTGACCGTCATCTTTTGGAATGAAAGATTTATGTTGTAAGGGTTATGCAGCGTGATCTGTGGGGTGAAAATAAAATTCACTGTATCATCGAACCTGGCAACTGCATCGAATGGGCCATACTGCCCGAGGTAAGAGGATCCAGCTTCACGGGTCACCAAACTGAACACCATCTCCACTTTGGCGATGACTGGACCTGGGAAGTAAGTTTGGGGTACTTTATTTGCGGTCAACGAAGCCGCCGTGGCAGGCAATACCAGAGTTGGAGTGGTTTCAGGCAAGGTCATGTTGGGACTCCTGAAGGAGTTGTAATAGCCCCACAAATTGCTCCAATATGGGTCGGAAACGCCAGTAATTCCGTGCGTCGATTGATACAATTTCTGGCCAGTCGCACCCGTGAACGCGGTGGGCAAACTCATGGCTCCGGTGGCGGTGCTCATTTCGAAAACCGAAGATAAATCCTGCTTGAGACCGCCGCGGCGGACGTCGGCCAAGACGCCAAGGGAGTAAGGTGTGATATCATGACGGAACTGTTTGGCCTTGCCCTTAGCTTGATCAAGCAATTCCACTTGGTCGAGATCGAGGAGTTTGCCGGAATTCTCCTTTGCGAGTGCAAACTTGGCGGCGTCCAGATCCGTGGGAAGAAAAGACGGAGACGTGCCGTCAGGCCCCTTCATGACCGAAGGATCTGGGCGATGGCCGGCCAGCAACGCGCGTTTTTGCGCAAGAGTCGCATTCTGGCTGGGATCGCGGTAAGTGTTAATGCGGGCTTTGACTGACTCATCGGAGACATGCCAAGCATACGAGCCTTGGACTTTGCCGTTCTTGGAAACCGGCACGAGTCCGGCAGCCACTTTGGCAGAGGCTGGCGGATTCGCTCCGAGCGAGCCGTTGCCGATGAGTTCGACGGTTTTTCCAGTCCATGGTTGGGTCACGAAATCCCGACTCGTGGGAGCGGCGAGATCGGCACTGGAAACCAGCCAGCGGCGGAAAAGATCGGTTTTTTTGATCGTGTAGCTCGGAGAGTTTCCATTTTTCAAATCTTCTGTAAAATCCCAGGATTCCCAGGCACCCGCGATATTGGGCTTAGCAACAGCAGTTGCTGGGTCGGCAGCAAGAATCTCTGAAGTGGCGGTGACGGCGCGGTCGGGGCCGAGCGTTTTTTGCAAGTCACCAAGGGCCAGCATCAGCGCGAGCCGCGCATTGGCCCGCGCCGTGGCCATCGCTTCGCCTTGGCTGGAAGCGCGCAACGAAATGCTGGACAAGGTGAGTAAGCCGACCGCGATGACCGTCAAGAGGATCATCAGGGAAAGCGTGACCACTAGGGCAAAGCCTCTGGGCTGAGAGAAATGGATTTTAATTTTCATAAAGAATGGGGTGTCGCGTTGGTATTGTGATGCAAACTGCCGAAGCTGACAAGGTATATGCAACGTAAAGACGATGATCCCGCCGAAAAATCAACCTCGATTTTTGAAGTGACTAGCTCGTATGACGACCTAGTCACATCCGAGTGGAGCCATTTCGCCAACTTGTCGCATATAAATCGGAATGAAAAAGGTTTCAAGCTACCGCCCTCAGACGCCAGAAGGGATTTACCGGGCAAATCTGACTCTTCCATGACCCGCAAAAGCCATCAATCATTATCCGAGTCGAAGAAAATTCCACTCAATGAGATGGAATCTCCCCGCACCTTGTTGATTCTAAATTTCGCCGACTTGTCGTATTTGTAAATCAAGTAGGCTCCCTTCTCATGATTTTCCACGATTTTGACGGGAGCGATCAGGTTCAGGGTTTCGGCGTCAAACATCTCCACCGCCATTCGGTTCCCTTTTCGTTCCCAATCCACGAAGTAGAGGGCAATCTGGTAACCCCGTTTGCCATCCGTGCCGATGGTCACCGACATGGTGTTATCCGTATTCGAATAGCAGGTGGCATTCCGCATGGGACTGTTCTGCGAGTCGCCGGCGAGTGCCCGCTTGTCGGTGGTGCCGGTGGTCCAAGCCAGCGGCTCCGGCACGCCGTTTTTCGGGAAAGCCCGGAAGTATTCAATCGACTTCACGTAGGAGGGCAGTGATTTCCTATCATGTCCCCCGCCGTCGTAATTGCAAAGGATATGACCGTCTTTGCCATAGATGCCTCCCCAATTCCCACCGGTGACGACGTCTAACTTGGCCACTGTCGCGGCATACTTCAATGCAGGCTCCTGGTAAGCCGGGGCTTTTCCAGTGTAGTTGATCGAAATGGCATACTTGGCTGGCTGCACACCGGTGAAGTATACAAAGTCAGCATCTTGATTTGCTCCAAGGATGCCGTCCACCGCGTGATAAATACCATCCCACGCCAGCTTGCCATTGATGGTGATGCTGGCGATGGATCTCTCGATTTTTGGTATCCCAATGCGCCCGATCGTTCCTTCAGGGGCGGAAACGGTGCATAGTCCGGTTTTAAAATCAAAATTTGCAGCGATGTTCCCCAAAGGAGTGGGTGTCTCCCCTGACACCTGAGTCAAACTCCGGCCGGGATGAGGGAGAATATCATAGGTTTTAAAACCCGGCAGAGTGGGCACAATTCCGAGCACCTCTTCATTGAGCCATTTCACTACGCCGGCTCCCCACGGATGACACAGGCTAACAACTCCGCTTGGTCCATTAGGAACCGCAGAACCTGGCGCGATCACATCATTCCACGACGGCCGATAAACCTCATAAGTGGTGGTGCCGCCGTTTTTAACCATGCCACCCCACAGATCCTTGACTGAACCCAAAGCCTCGTCGTAGCTCCCCGTCCGAGCCATCGCCTGGATGATGAAATACTGATTAAAGGGCGAGAAGGAAACTCGATTGACCCGATCTTGGAAATGTCTGCGAGACATTGCATCCCCTTCCTGCTGGGTCAGACTTCCGGTATTAATGGCGTCCGCCGCTGCGTGGAGACCGAAACCCTTGGACCAAGACGCGCTGCCACGGAGGCCCGCCATCTTGGCGCTGGCGTATCCGGCATATTTTTCTTCCAAGTCTTTCCGCCCATGCTGTCCCATCACCTTCGCGAAATCATTCCATGCCCGGATCGATAACATCTTATACGCATTCTGAGCTTCTTCACTGGACTTGAACCAGATTTCAAATCCCGCGCACAATCGTTCATCCCAACCGTAGAATCTTAGATTAGGATTGGTCCCGAAAACACTGTAGGCGTCATCCAGCTTCGCACAGGCATTGTTGATGTAACGATCAAGAGTTTGGGTATCGCCTGTGTATTTGTAATAATCCAGTAAACTAAAAATCCAATATAGTGAATAGCTGCGAATGCCGTTGCTTTGCTCCGAGGTATTATCGATATTCTTGCGGATGAAATCAAAATTACCAAAGGCAACTAACGCCGCAGCTTGGGTGGTGTGTGCATCACCGGTCCACGACATCCGATCCCCGCGATCCATCAGAATCGATCCGAAGTAATCCTTGCACAGGGAAGTTTTCACGCTGTAGGCGGACATATACCAACTTTTCGTGAGCAATGGATCGCTGCATGAAAAACTACCCTGATAGTTGGCTGGTTTTATCTGGCACACCGCCCGGATGCCGGTGATTTTCCATGGTTTCTCGACCGACTTGACATGGATCCAAGCAAAACGCACTCCTTCGTAGAGTTCGGAATTAAGCTCCAACCGATAGGTATTCCCGTGTTTCACGGGCACGCCAGCTTTCCCGACTCCTGGCTCATTGTATTCGCTGATACTCATTTCGACACCGCCCGGAAAGTCGGGGCTGTCAAACTCCACCCAAGCCCCGCTGACGACGCCGAAGTCCAGACGAATGGAGCCCGGCTTTTTGATGAGAATCTCGGGTTTGTCGGTGATTGCGGAAGAAAGCCCGGTGAAAGAATCCGCCGCAGATGGATCCGCCGATACCGGCTTGAGGAAATACACTTGCAGTCCATCGGCTTCCTTCGGCTCCTTCCAACGATAACGAACGAGCGGATCGGGAGATTCATGGATGGGCGGGCCTTCGAAGTTTCCACCATTCAGAAATGGATAGAGTTGCTTCGCGCTCCCAGAGTCTCCCAGAGAAAGACTCGTCCGCAGAGCAGGTTCTTTTTCATCGGCAGCAGCAACATTGGAAATCACGGCAGCGGCTGACACTAACATGATCTTAGAGAGAAAACACCATGGCAAACCTACCGACCTAGAAAGTGCAGGAGATGTATATTTGTCAATTTTCATTAGGCTTACTATTTTCCAGCTGGAGCGATTGGCACTTCGCAGAAAGTGAGTGCGGCAATCCCGTTTTCTCCGCGCAACAAGGTCTTCTGGCTCCATGACTGACCGTTGATATAAGTGATATCCTGAGCTCCAGAGCCTCCTGCTAATTTCAAGGTCACTGAATTTCCGTTAGCCTTACCAGAAACGACATCGCCCGGCGTCCCATCAAGGTAAAACTGGCTGGCAAGCGTATCATCCCATTTCACAGGCTGGTCGAATTCCATTATCACTTCGTCCCGCTTGGCGCTGGTGAAATACGCCCGCTTGAGATCCGGCGGGGTGAAGGAGGCCGTGGGCAGCACCCCATAGTTGAACTGCTCGACCAACGGGCCGATGAGTCTGGCGAATTCCGCATAACCTTCGGGCGGATAGTGACAGCCGCCTGGAGGATCGATGCCAAGCGTAGACATGATGCTCATCTTGGAGAACGCGGCTGGCAAGGTGCGTTGGACTTCCCGCAAGCGGTTGTCTGAGCCCATGCGACCCATCGAGCAGGCATAAGGCCAGATTTGAAAGAGGTAGTAGTGTTGAATGTTAGGGTAATCCTCTTTCCACGCAGCAGAGAGTTCGATGAAATACTGCCGGTAATTCTCCCAACCGTAACCACCAGTCGGGCCGTCAGAACCTTGGTCATTCTCGCCTTGGTGCCAGAAGACACCGCGGATGCCGTGGGTCAACTTCGCTTGCCGAACACGCCACAGCAGGCGACCATAAATGGTGGTGAAGTCCTCGGCATTCTCCAGACTGCGTTGATGCTGGTCGATGCGGGTTCCTCCGACTGCGCCATTGAGAATACAGATCGGCATCTTGTGATTTTCCATCAGGCGCTTCGCCAGATCGAACGCCCAGTAGCCAATGGCTAGGCGATCCCCCTGGCTTTTGCGAATGGCTGGCCCCCACTTGGCGCTGGTGGGATCCTCGCCCGCGCCGCCATAGCTGCGGATCCATTCATTGGTCTCAGGAAAATTTTTGTCACCCCATGCAGTCGCGACCGCATTGGATTGACCGTTCACCAGATAGGCATCGCCGCAGACCAAGTCGCTAACTGTCCGCAAGATGGTTTC
>JANPAU010000348.1:0-4655 GCA_031430055.1 Akkermansiaceae bacterium
GCCTCGGGGAGGCGGGCGCGTTGAAGTTAGATCGTGAATTCTATCAAGCAGCGAAATTCGCGGCGACGACGTCCCAGTTGACCACGCTCCAGAAGGCTGCGATGTAGTCAGGACGGCGGTTCTGATAGTTCAAGTAGTAGGCGTGCTCCCAGACGTCGAGACCAAGCAGAGGAGTATTTCCGCAGCCACCGAAATCGGGGCCCATGACGGGATTGTCTTGGTTCGCGGATGAGCAGACGACGAGCGAACCGTCGGCCTTTTTGCAAAGCCATGCCCAGCCGGAGCCGAAGCGGGTGGCACCGGCCTTGGCGAAGGCTTCTTTAAATGCGTCGAACGAGCCGAAAGCCTTGTCGATCGCCGCCGCTAGATCGCCGGAAGGAGCATTCGCGCCACCTGGAGCGATGCATTTCCAGAAGAACGAGTGATTCACGTGACCACCCGCATTGTTGCGGACGACGGTGCGGATCTCATCAGGAACGGCAGCAAGATTACGAATGAGTTCATCCGCGCTTTTGGCTTCGAGATCAGCCTTGCCAGCGAGCGCGTTGTTGGCGTTGGTGATGTAGGCTTGATGGTGCTTGGAATGATGAATTTCCATCGTCCGTGCGTCGATGTGTGGTTCGAGAGCGTCGTAGGAGTAACCGAGTTCGGGGAGTGCGAATGCCATGGGAGTTGAGGAGTTTGGTTTGCGTATGACTGAACCATCCGATACGACGGAAGAAATCAGCGACATCTCTACGAAACCGAGCCAGCCGTCAGCCGCAAGGACAAAACTACCATGCCCCCAGAACTCGCCCCTTATTTACCACAAATCATCTCCGCCATCCTGGGACTTTTCCTCGGCTGGCTCTTCACTCGGGTGGCAGCCTCGGGAAAAATCGCGACCGTCGCAGAACGTTTAAAATCCGAGGAACGCCGCGCTCTGGAAATTGAGACTCGCCTCGCCCACACCACCGCCGAGGCGGAGCGCAACGAGCAAGATGCCCAGACCTTCCGCAACCAACTCACCGAAATCCGCTCGCGCCTCGACAGCGAGATCAAGTCCGCCACCGAGAAACAAGCCCTACTCGAACGCGCGGAAGTCAAACTTTCCGACACGTTCAAGGCACTCTCCGCCGACGCCCTGCGCTCGTCGTCCGAGCAGTTTCTCCAACTCGCTAAATCCTCGCTCGCTACTCAGACCGAGGAGGCCAAGGGCGAAATTGAGAAGCGCAAAATCGCCATCGAAACGCTGATCACCCCGGTCGCCGAGTCACTCGGAAAGTTCGAGCTCCGCATCGGCGAGATCGAAAAATCTCGTGAAGGCGCTTACTCGGAGCTCCGCGAGCAAGTCCGCGCCCTTGGCGAGGGTCAGCTCGGCCTCCAGCGCGAAACCGCCTCGCTCGTCAAGGCCCTCCGCCAACCCACCGGCCGCGGCCAATGGGGGGAAATGCAACTCCGCCGCGTGGTCGAACTCGCCGGGATGCAAGAACACTGCGATTTCGAGGTTCAGCACAGCGCCACCACCGATGAGGGCAAAAAACTCCGCCCCGATCTCATCGTTCGCCTGCCCGGTGGCAAGACCATCGTCGTCGATTCCAAGACGCCGATGGACGGCTACCTCGATGCGTTAGAGGCCAACGACGATACCGTCCGCGAAGAAGCGCTGCATCGTCACGCCCGCCAAGTGCGCACCCACATCCAGCAGCTTTCCTCTAAAAACTACACGGCACAATTTGCCCAAACGCCGGAGTTCACGGTGCTGTTCCTGCCCAGTGAGTCGTTCTTTTCTGCGGCGCTCCAGAGCGATCCTGGCCTGATCGAGAAAGGCGTGAACCAAGACGTGATTCTCGCCACACCCACCACGCTCATCGCCCTGCTGCGTGCTGTTTCTTATGGTTGGCGGCAAGAATCCATCGCGGAAAATGCTCGCGAAATTTCCGCCCTCGGCCGGACTCTTCACGAACGCTTGGGAAAACTCGCCGAGCATTTCTCCAAACTCGGCCGCTCGTTAGGAAATGCGGTGGAGCAGTATAACAGCGCCATCGGATCGTTCGAAACCCGCGTCCTCACCACCGCTCGCAAGTTCGAGGAACTCAAAGCCGCTCCAGAAGCCGCCAGCATCGCCAACCTCGAGCCGATTGATAAAATACCCCGCAACCTATCAACCCCAACTCCCCCCACGCTCACTTTCAACGCCGAGGCTGCCGAGGCACTTCTCGCGCCGGATCTGCACGACGATTTCGCCTTCGTCCCCGATCCCCCCGCCAGTGCGCGCAGCGCCGCCGCCGATCTAAGATCCGCGCTCGGCTAAGCAACCCACCAAGCATCACTCACCACTTTCTCTTTTACAGCATTGAATCACTTGACTCCTGCGATGAACGCAACACCGCCCGCCCCCGATGAGCTGAACGCTCTTCTCCGACTCCTCGATGACGAGACTCCTGCCGTCCGCGAGCGCGTGGCGGAGCGCCTCGCCCTCTGCGGTGGCGATATCAGCGAGTGGCTGGCCACCCAACCCCGCTCTCTCAGCAATCAGGAAAGATCCCTGCTCACGGAGATGCTCAGTCCGCCACGCCGCGAAGCACTCGTCCACGAATGGATCGCACCCACCGGCGGCGCGGATGCCTTGCAAGAAGACTGGGAGACTTTCGAAGCACTTCTTCGCACCCTATCGGATTTCCTCCACGACGGGATCTCACTCCGCCAACCGCTCTCTGACGCCCTCGATCTGCTCGCCGAAGAATCGACGGAAAACGGAGTCACCACCGCGAACGAACTTCGAAAATTCCTCTTCGACGGCACTCGCTTCGTTGCAAACAAGCTCGACTACTATGATCCGAAAAACTCTGACCTAGCCTGGTCGATCGCGAATGGACACTCCAACCCCCTGGGCCTTTGTCTGATCTACATCTTGGTGGGACGCCGACTCAATTTTGAGATCGAGGGCGTCAACTTCCCAGGCCATTTCATGTGCCGGATCTTCGAAGAAGGGTATCCGATCATTATCGACTGCTTCGACAACGGCCAGCTACATGTCCAGTTCACCTTGCTCGAAAGCCCGGATCTGAGCCGCGCGCAAAGAAATCTCATCCGCGAGTCGGTGGGGCCTGGCAGCATTCTAGTGCGCTTGCTGAAAAATTTGCATGAAGCCTTTGAAAAAGACAGTCGCAAACACGACGCGCTGCTCATCAAGGAACTTCTATCAACCTTGCAATAACGCCCTCACCAGACGCCAAGCTCGGTCAACTGGCGGCTCGCCACTTCCGCCCACCCCCGGTTCGCCGCTGGCGATGCCGGTGATGGATGCAGAATCCGCCCGACTTGCGCGATGTTGCCGCAGCTTGCAGTCGCGCGCCGCAGCCGCTCTTCCGCGAAGCCACCGACGCCGATGAGGTAGGACGCCTTCAGCAGAACAATGACTTCTTGAAGATGAACCAGACACGCCGCCTCCACCGGAGCCATCTCCGCCGCAGAGAGTTTATCGGGAGTTAGATTCGCGCCACTCTCGCTCATCCAAACGAGAGGACAAAAATTAAGGACGAAGTGATCTTTGAAAAACAGATCCGCCCTCTCATATCGATCCGCGAAAAGTCCCCAGAGTCGACGACCACTCACCTCCGAGCGCTTGCAGCCGAACCCTTCGATCGGCCGCTTAGGATGCTCGGGCAATGGCCTATCGATCGGTGTTTCAATCCCCATCCAATCGCGCACGGCCACTACCTCACCGAACGGTACGCCCGTCTGAGCCATGCCAAACGGCCCTGGATTCATTCCGAGAAACAACACGCGCTTCTTTCCTCGACCAAAGCGCTCCAAATACTGCCGATGCGCCTGCCAGGTGTAATCCAGAGTGCGGTAAACACAGGCCACCGGTGGCGAAAATTCGAGTTCTCTCAGCGCGGCGGCTAGACGCTCAGTGGAGGCGATCAACTCATTCATCCTTGTTGCTCTTTCTAACTCTTCCACGCGAACACCAGCGTCAACAGCGCAATTGGCAGATACAAGAGGGTGTAGAAAAACAAGCGCCGCGCCGAGGTCCGTTCCCTGTCACGGGCGAATTTCAGCGAAAGCGCCATCATGATCAACGCAAGCAAAGGGCCAACGATCGTCCATAACAGATTGGCGAAACCCAGAAACGCCGGGATCAGCGAAATCGCTGCGAGCACCAACGAAAACATCGCAGCAATAATCCCGCTTTTCCGTCCAGTAAGATCCCCGTTCGACCACATTTTATATCCTACCGATTCATACTCTTCGCGGTGTAGCCAATTGATCGCAATGAAGTGAGGCAGCTGCCAGAAAAACAAGACCCCAAACAGAAACACCGCCTCCCAACCGAGCCCTCCCCCTGCCCCGACCCAGCCAATCACAGGAGGAATCGCGCCAGGAATCGCACCCACCAGCGTGTTCACCGAACTCACCCGCTTCAAAGGCGTGTAGACGAACACATAGATTGCCACGGTCGCAGCCGTCAAATACGCCGCAAGATTTCCGACCTGGACCGCCAGGTGAATGATCCCAATCGCGGATAAAATCCAGCCGATCCCGAAGGCGACCAGCGGGTCCATCCGCCGCGATGGCAGCGGGCGGTCTGCCGTGCGCTTCATCCGGGCGTCCAGGTCCACCTCCATCACCTGGTTGAACGCCGCCGATCCAAAAGCAACCGCAGCAGT
>JANPAU010000349.1:0-10217 GCA_031430055.1 Akkermansiaceae bacterium
GAGTCGGCAACGAAAGAGGGCCAACCCATCATCGTCTCCTTCGAGTCCGACGCCTCGCTCCTCCAGGAGCTCCAAAACGGCCTCAAGAAAAAGCAATTCGCCGGCCCCGCCCTGCTCATCGTGGACGACGGCGAAAAACTCCACCTCGCCACCCACTGCGGCCCAGATGCTCTCGCGAAAGGCCTCAAAGCCGGCGACCTCCTCCGCGACCTAGCAGCCCTCGCCGGCGGCAAAGGCGGCGGCAAGCCGGATCAGGCAAGAGGTGCTGCGCCGGTTCGCTCTAAACTCGAAGAAATCAAAGCCGCCGCCGTTCAACTCTTTAACCACTCATGAAATCAATCACGCTCGCCTGTTTTTCCTGCTTCACTTCGCTTTTTTGTCAGGCCTCTGCCGAACCGGCCAAAAATGAATTCCCGATGGTGATTGAGGGCGTAAAGTGCTCGGTCAAAGCCTATAAACCTACGTCTCCCATTGTTCTTGATCTAATGGTGGACAAGGATTTCCGTCCGAAATCCCAGCTAATCCTAGCGATCATGCTCGCCCATTCAGACATCTCGTCCTATATGAGCGACGAGGAAATTTCCGTTTTTTTTGAACCCAAACTGAGCGTCGATAGAGTTCAAAAGGTCCGTTCAGCGATGAAGGTGTACAACTGGACTCTTTCATCTACGACCACCAATCCATGGAAAGGAGTGAGGTATTCGATCAGTCAGGCATTTGAGGTCGATTCAGAGAAAGGCAAATTTCTGGTATATCAGTTAATGCCACAGGGAGGAAAAGACGTAGGCGGCCACCTCACCAGCAGTTTAAGAAACGTGGCAGGAAAATGGTCAGTGGGTGGGGACAAAACTGAGGGAATTGAGGATTTCGAGCTTTCCTTATTGAAAGTCGTCCCGGCGGAGTTTGCCAAAATGCATACAGCATCTTCCATCGAAGCACTGCCATTCGAGGACTTGCTCAAATAGCCCTTCGTTGCTTTTCGATTTGGCCGATATCCTCACAAGCCGATGACTTCCTACACGACCTCCGGCGGCAAAGGCGGCGCTAAGCCAGACCAAGCCAGAGGAGCCGCGCCGGATCGCGAGAAACTCAAGGAAATGATGGAAGCTGCACAGACGATGCTTGTTTGTCGGAAATAGCACGAAATTTCACCAACTCTCAAGCCAATCAAATCATTCACCTCCTTATGAAATCTGAGCTTAAACCTCGATTGCTGCAAAGCTTGACCAAGGCATATCCAAGCTATCTAAAGCCAAATCCTGAGTATCAAGAGGTCTGACTTGGACTTCGGCACAGAGACAAGGTCTTATTGATTCTATCCTTCGCGGATATCAGCTGCCTATCTTTTACATTCATCTCGAGAAGAACATCAATCCCATCACTGAATCAGTGGAGACGACTTCTTGGATTGTCGACGGTCAACAGCGCCTAGCTGCAATCGTGGATTTTTGTAACAACAAATTCTCTCTTCCCGATCCTTCCAAGGCAAAGTCCGGGACGTTTGTTCCCATGGAATCGAATAGAATTCCATCTTGGGCCGGCAAAAAATTCAATGACCTTGAGCTAGATGACAGGGACAAAATTCTAAATCACGAGCTACTCGTGGTGGAAGTGACCGCAGAAAAAAATGATGTCCGAGAGCTTTTCATTCGCCTCCAAGGAGGCACTCCTCTTTCGGCCCAAGAAAAACGAGATGCTTGGCCAGGCGATTTCACCAACTTCGTGATTCGTAATGCCGGAAAGCAGGGACATGATTTTAGCAACCCCATGCCCTATTTCGAGCAGTTTAAGAAGTCTGGTGGCGGGCGAACCAATATTGCCGATGGCGAGCACTACGTCGACGGATGGGCTGAACGACGTAAGTTTTTTGCGGGTTTGGCGATGACCCTGATGCTCCGAGAACGTTCGGACCTGGATTTTGTCGATATTAAGGGGAAAACCATCAACGACTTTTATATTAATAACCTCGATCTGCGACCTGGTGACGTCAGAACGGAAAGAGTGATCAATGTCCTAAAGCTTGTCTCCAGTCTTCCGAATTTCGAAAATCTAAAACAGGGGATTCCGATGACTTTTCAAATGGCGTTTCACTTCACGCTGCTAGTTGATTCGCTCAACCAAGGAAACTACAAGGCGACTTGGAAACAAGAGATTGTGGCCGCGTTCGTGGATTTCAAGGAAGCCATAGTAGGAGCCAGAAAGCACTACAAAGATACGCACGAATCATTGCCTCACTATGAGAGTTTCGCTCGCCTCTTATCGGGTTCGGGTTCAGACACAGCCGAGAAAATTCGCATTCGTCACTCATTTTTACTGTCGGAGATGTATTCGAAAATCACCGTTGTCACACTAGATCAAGACCGCCGATTTGGGCCGTTAGAGCGTGAGGTGATCTGGAACCGTGACCGCGGTTGCTGTCAGAATCCGGGATGCCTGCTTCCCGGTAGGCGAGTTTCGTTTCATCATTCCGAGATTCATCATATCATCGAGCACTCAGCAGGTGGTAGCACTACCTTGAGAAACGGAATACTTATTTGCACCCAGTGCCACGGAAACAGGAAAGAGATGCAAGGTCTCACCGATCATTTCAAGAGCTACATTGAGAAAAGATACTCACAGACCAACCGAACTTTTTTTAATGAGTTAACAGATGATGTTCAGTCACAAACAGATCGTAGTTCCAGAGTGCGAGGAGCGTTAAGGATCACCATCAACTGGGGTGCCTTGAATATTAATCGTCCAACTGAAGTTATTTCGAGGCAGTCCGACGGCCATACCATTGTGGAAATGCTCCGGCTACTTCTCACTGAATTCGGCGAACCAATGGAAGAGCAGCTCAGATCACAAAAAATTACTAATTACCATCTATCGACCAACCCCACCATTGATTTCGTAAATGGGGCTGATGGCACCCCTTACAGTTCTATTAAAATTGATGGCACTGCGTTGTATTTTTGTCCTCAGTCTGACCGCCCTAGAAAGGTAGGGCGGCTGCAAGCTTTGTTTTCGCGGCTGAAGTTGCCAGATGGAGATGATTTCCCTGAAGACGGCCTTACCGTTACAATCGGTGAAGAGTAGGATCGGCCTGACGGCTGCACGTTCAGCCAGATGTGCCCCGATTTCCGAAGTGTGAAGAGTCGATGGATTCGATGCCAGTTGTGAAGAGATTGAGTCCAAAGAGCAAAGTTTTCTAATTATAAGTTATTTTCCCGATTGGGAAAATAATATCAAATAAGAAAATTGATCTACTCGTCAGAGTTCATTGCAGGATAGGCGAAATGAATTTCGGACCTTAGCAATCGAGCGCAGCCAGTAATTTCTCGTGGATACCGCCGAAGCCGCCGTTGGTGAGCACGGCGATGACGTCGCCGGGACGGGCGTTTTCCTTGACCTTGGCGATGATGGTTTCGACATCGGGTAGATACCATGCTTGGCCACCGAGGCGGGCGACATCGGCGGAGAGCTGGTCGGGATCTAGCCGATCATTTTCGGGGATTTTATGAAGATCCGGGATGGCGGCGATGACGGCGAAATCGGCGGCGGCGAGGGCTTCGGCGAGTTCAGTTTGGAAGACAGCGCGGCGGGTAGTGTTAGAGCGTGGCTCGAAGAGCACCCAGAGGCGCGAGTCGGGATGGCGCTGGCGGAGACTCTGCACAGCGAGCCGGATGGCGGTGGGGTGGTGAGCAAAGTCGTCGATGACTTTAATGCCGTTGACCTCGCCTCTTAATTCCTGGCGGCGGGCGACACCGTCGAAGGATTCTAACCCGGCGCGAATTTCATCGGAGGTGAGTCCGGCGAAGGTGGCGGCAGCGATGGCCATGGCTGCGTTGCGGACGTTGAACTCGCCAGTCATACGAGTGGAGTAGGGGATTCCGCCGAGGGTGAAGGCGCTGCCGTCTGGCTGATAGATCACTTTTTCGATCCGCAGGCTGCAATTCTCGCCAAAGCCGACAGTGGTGATCGGGCAAGGGGCTTTTGCTGCGACGTCGAGACAGTTTTGCTCGTCGCCATTGATATAAGCCATGCCGGTGCGGGGGACGATGTTGAGCAGGCGGCGGAAGGTGATTTTGATTTCGTCGAGGTTGTTATATATGTCTGCGTGGTCGAACTCGACATTATTGATGACAACGCACTCGGGGAGGTAATGGAGAAATTTCGAGCGCTTGTCGAAGAAGGCGGTATCGTATTCGTCGCCTTCGAGCACGTTGAACTTCGAGTCGGTGAAATGAGCACCGCAGCCGAGATTTTTCGGTAGTCCGCCGATCATGTAGCCCGGGTCGCGACCGGCTTGCACGAAGATCCACGCGAGCATGGAAGAGGTGGTGGTCTTGCCGTGGGTGCCGGAGACGACGAAGTTGCGTTTGCCCCGGAGAAAGAATTCTTTGAGGACCTCGGGCAGAGAATGATAGAGCAGCTTGCGGTCAAGCGCGGCTTCAGCTTCGGGATTTCCGCGGGAGATGGCGTTGCCGATGATGACGACGTCTGTATCGGCAGGGATGTTTTTTTCGTGGTAACCTTCTGTGAGAGTGATGCCTTGCTCGCGAAGGAAGTCCGACATCGGTGGATAGACACTGGAGTCGGAGCCGGTGACGGTGAAGCCGCGATTTTTCATGGCGGCGGCGACGGCTCCCATGGCGGTGCCACAGATCCCGGTGAAGTGAAAATGAGTCTTGTTTGACATCGAAGGACGCGAGGCTATGCAACGCAATCGTGGCTGCCAATCCGCAATATTGAGCAAGAAATCTGCGGCGATTACGGATTTGGAAGTCGCTCAGAGCGGAGTCATTTTCGGCATTCAACTCTCGAAGTAGGTGTAACCCGCAAGCCCCTCGCGGAACAAATCGAGGATTTCCCGGCGTTCTTTCGGAGAGATACGGCCTTCGGTAACAGCTTTCTCGGCAAAGGTCCGAAAGCGGGTGACGAGCTCTTTGGGTTCGAACTCGACATAGCTGAGTACGTCGGCAACGGTGTCACCCTCAACTTCGTGGGTGTAGACGGGCTTGCCCTTTTCGAGATGCACTCCGACGACGTTGGTATCGCCAAGTAGGTTGTGAAGATCACCGAGCGTTTCCTGATAGGCTCCGACGAGGAAGACCGCGAGGTAGTAGGGTTCGCCTTGTTTGAAATCGTGAAGCGGTAGAATCTTGGCGACGTCTTCCTTGTCGATGAAGCGGTCGATCTTGCCATCGCAATCGCAAGTGATATCGGCGAGCACCGCGCGGTGGCGGGGCTTTTCATTGAGCCGGTGGATGGGCATGACAGGGAAGACCTGATCGATGGCCCACGAATCGGGTAGGGATTGGAAGAGGGAGAAATTTCCATAATAGAAATCGACAAGGGTGGAAGACAGTTCGCGAAGGTCTTCCGGTATATCATCGAGCTCAGCAATGAGGTTAGAAATCCGGGTGAGGATGTGCCAGAACCAAGCTTCTGCTAGGCCGCGCTCGCGGAGGGTGGCGGCCCCGTAGAAAAATTGGGCGCGCATTTGGTCGCGGTAATACATGGCATCGTTGAAGCATTCTTGGAGGTTCTTCTTGTTGATGACCTTGTTGACCTCGATGATGTTCATGAGGTTTTGCGGGGCGTTTTCTGGAATCGGCGGGGCTTCCTCACTGGTCTGGGCGCTGGTAACGTCGAGAATATTGAAGACGAGTACTGAGTAGTAAGCGACGACGGCGCGGCCGGACTCGGAGATGAGATTCGGGTGCGAGACGCCAGCCTTGTCGCAAATCTGCGAGATAACTTCGACGATGTCGGTGCAATACTCGGCGACAGAGTAGTTGCAAGACGAGTGGAAATTCGTGTGCGAGCCGTCATAGTCCACGGCCATGCCACCACCGATGTCGAGGACGCCCATGGGAGCGCCTTCCTTGACGAGGTCACAATACATACGAACTGCCTCGGTGGCACCTTCGCGGATGGCCGCGATGTTAGGAATCTGCGAACCTTGGTGGTAATGCAGCATTTTCAAACAGTCAATATAGCCGGAGTCCTTGAGTCGGTCGACCACGGCGATGACCTGCGAAGCATTGAGGCCGAAGACGGATTTATCCCCGGCGCTGTCTTGCCAATGGCCGGAGCCCTTGGTGGAAAGCCGGACACGGACGCCGAGGTTCGGAAGGATGCCGAGTTTACGCGAGCGCGCGAGGATGAGATCGAGTTCGCTGGGCATTTCCAACACGAGCATGATGCGCAGGCCCATTTTTTGGGACTGAAGGGCGAGGTCGATGAATTCTTCGTCCTTGTAGCCATTGCAAATCAGATAGGCTTCGGGATCGTGCATGTGGGCAAGTGCGGCGATGAGCTCCGGCTTGGAGCCGGCTTCGAGACCGTAGTGATACTTTTTTCCAAACTCGGAGATTTCTTCGATGACTTGGCGCTGCTGATTCACCTTGATCGGATAGACACCGCGGTATTCGCCGCGATACTTGGATTCCTTGATGGCCTTGCGAAAGGATTCGTTGATCTCCGCGATACGGGAATGCAAGAGATCGCGGAAACGCAGGAGCACAGGAAGGTGCGTGCCACGGTCGCGAAGACCGTCGATGACATTATAAAGTGAAACTTCGGCTTGAGCTTCATCGTCCTCAAGGCGAACGGTAACATGACCATCCTTGTTGACACCGAAGAAGTTATGCCCCCAGGTCTCGACGCCGTAGAGTTCAGAGGATTTCTCGGCAGACCAAGCGGTTTCGGATTTACGCTTCGGTGACTTGGCAGGGGCAGGCGCGGTGACGATGGCGGATGGAGGAATCATGGTAGAGAGATAAGATTGAAAATTTACGGGGCAACGGATTTCCAGTTAGGAAACTCAGTCTTGAGTTGATCTTTATATTTTTCAGCTTCAGCGGGCTTGCCCTGAGCTTCGAGTACGCGGATGTAATTTGAAATCGCTTGCGGCTTGAGATCCGCATCCTCGTGAAATTGAATGACATTTAAATAATCCGCAGCGGCCGGGCCAAATTCCTTGGCTTTAAAATTCAAGTCGCCGGAGAGGATTCTCAATCCGGCACTGGTGCGACCTTGCGGACGGAGGGCCGCACCCTCGTCGGCAGCGAGCCGGGCTTCTGCGTCCCGCTTTAGAAGCAATAAGGCGCGTCCGCGATCGAGCAAACCGTCTGCTTTCCAACCGGCGTTATCTTCGACGGCTAACACGTTATTTGCGGCAGTGAGCGCGCCCTCGGCCTCGCCGGTTTCGAGACGGGCCTTGGCGAGGTAGCGCCAGACTTCTTTGGGAGTTTCGCGAGGCTCTTCGGGATTGGACACGAGGGTCAGTGACTTGGCGGCAGAGCTGAAATCACCGGCATTGTAGGATTGCATACCCGACCACTGAATCGCTTGGTCAGGGATGTCTGAGTCGTATTTCCCGAGGATGGCGAGGTTAATTTCGGTAGCGAGTTTGACGGGATCTTGGGAGGCGAAGTAGCCTAGAATGAGCAGAAGCCCGGCGTGTTTCGCGTAGGCATCTGGCCGCAGATTACGGGCTTTTTCCAAATAAGTCACCGCTTCCTTAGCAGCATTGGTTTTCACCATGCCCCAGCCGATCCAGTAGTCTGCTTCAGCTTGGAGGTTGTCACTGAGGCTTTTGACGTTTTTCAAAAGCCCCTGATAGCGGATGATCATGTCGGGAATATTGCCCTCGGCGCGGCGCAACCGTGCGGACTCTAACCAAGCGTAGGAAGTGAGGTCTTCAGGCGTTGCGGGAGAGGCCGTTAGACCATCAAAGTCCGCGATGGCTTTTGCGGGCTCCGCGCTTTCGGAGTAGGCCTTGGCGCGTTTGGCGATGGCGGAGCTTACGCGAGGGTCTTGCGGATACTTGGCGATGAACTCGCTGAGCGAACGGATCGCGCCTTGGGCATCGCCCGCTTCGGAGAGGCACCACCCGCGCTGATAGAGGAGTCCAGGGCGGTTTTTTTCGCTGATGAGAGGGGCGCTAATTTCACTGTAAACTTTCGCAGCAGCGGCGGTGTCCTTGCTGGAAAACAAGGACTCTGCTTTCATCATCAAGGCGGTGTGGATGCGGGAGTCTTCTGGCCGGGCCTTGCGGTAGAGTTGGAGAAACGCATCCACTTGGTCCGGGAGGTGGCGACCTTCGATTTGGAAGAAACAAAGCAACCGATAATAAGCCGCTTGGAAGGCCATGTCTGTCTCGGGTCTAATGAGTTTCTCGACATCCCGGAAGAGTTGGAGTGCCTCGCTGGGCAACTTCAAGCGCATGTAAGCGCGGGCAGCGATCATGAGGCGGTTGGCTTCCTTTTCGCCATCAGCCTTGACGGCACTACGGCGGAAGATTTCGATGACTTCGCGGTAATTTTTCTTGGCGAAATAGTTGGCCATGAGTGCCGTCTGCGCATCCGGGCGGGCATCATCCATGCCGGGAGTGCGTAGAATTAACTGCAGGTATTTATCGGCGAGATCGGTCTGGCCGAGTTTGGTTGCGGTAAGTGACGCGTGAAGTGCCGCCTCGCCACGGATCTTCGGGGTGTTCGGAGCGGCGACGACTTCCTCGAACAGGACTAACGCATCCTGAAGTTTTCCGGATTTCACGGCGAGATGGCCGAGTGCGACCTTCGATTGTGCGGCAAATAGGGCGCCGGCCGGATCTTCGATGGTTTTTCGGAAGGCGCTGATCGCTTCGCGATCTCTGCCGAGAAGTCGGTAACAATTTCCGGCGAGGTAATTGCCGCGCGCGCGTTCTTCCGGTTTTGCGGCATTCACGGCGAAGCGCTCGAACAAAGGCGCGGCGAAGGCATACTCCGACTTGTTATAATGATCGGCAGCCAGCGTGTAGGCGGCGGCGGCGGCCCATTTTCCTTTGCCATAACGGTTGAGGAGCGTGCTAAAGCAGCGTTTTCCTTCATCGATCAGGCCGGATTGGTAGTAGCTGTTTCCCAGATACCACCACGCCATTTCCGCATTCGGGTGATTCGGGAAAGCAGTTAGGTATTGATTAAAAATGTCAGATGCCCGGCGGAAGTAGTCCAAGCGATTGTCCTGAGTCGTGCTGGCTTGTGCCGAGTCGTAGAGATTTTTTCCACGGAGGAAAAAATCAACTCCAGCGTCTGCGGTCAAGGTGGGGTCGACAGGCTGAGCCCGTGGGATCTGGGCGATCACCGGGGAAGAGACGAAAATGAGAAGTGCGAAAGCGCGTTTCAAGATGCGGGGAGCATTGTTCATTTCTGAGAAATTGCCAAGTGAATCACTTGGCGGATTCCGGGCGCTGGGTTGCGAAGGAGATGTTCCAGATTCCGGCTTTCTGGCAGGTGTCGATGACTTCGACAATGCGTTGGTAAGCGACATTTCCATCGCCTCGGATGCGGACCGGTTGATTTTGGAATTGTTTGGCGATGGCGGAGAGTTTTTCAAATAGTTGTTGTCGATCAACAGCTAACCCTTCGACTTTGATTCCGCCGTCGGCAAGCACGTTGATGATGATTTCTCCACGGACGCGCTCTGGCTCGGCTCCTTCTTGGGCGGTGGGCACCGAGACGTTGAGTTCCGTCTCCGATTTGCTGAATTGCCAGCTGATGATGAAGAAGCACAGCAATAGCAGCAAGATGTCGATCATCGGAGCCAACTGAATGGCAATTGCTGGTGGCTGACGGCTGGAGAATTTCATCCGAGAGTGCGAGTTTAAATCCCGTGAAGGTCAGGGCGATCTCCGGCGAGTGGGGAAGCCACCGGCATCGCATAGTCCTCACGCGGACGTTGTGCGGGGTTGGCGAAGTTCGGGACTGGCTGGCGTTCAGGTGGGGACTGCAGAAGAATCACGAAGTGTGTGGCGGCGGCCTCGAGTTCAGAGGTGTATTTCTGGACCCGTCCCCGGAAGATCGAATAAAAGGCCAGCGCGGGAATGCTGATAGCAAGACCGCCCGCAGTAGCGATCAACGCCTTGGACACGCCCTCCGCCAAGCCCATTTCACGCACGCCGGGAACGGTTCCGGCGGAGATTTGGAAAAACGCCTCGATCATACCGAAGACGGTACCAAGTAGTCCGACCATCGGCGCGATGGCTCCGATGTCGGCGAGGTAAGTAATCCGGGAGGTAAGCATCCCCGCTTGATGGGAGCCCTCGGCTTGGGCGATTTCACGCACATTTTCGACCGTGGTCCCCGGATTGGCGATGATGAAGTCAGCGGTTTTCTGGGTGATGCGAGCCATGCACTCGTTCCGGCGCTGGCTCAAGGCACTGAGTCCCAGATAGTCTCGCTTGCGGA
>JANPAU010000350.1:0-7312 GCA_031430055.1 Akkermansiaceae bacterium
AGCGCAGGCGTCGCGCACCAGTTGGGCTTGGGCTGCCGTACTTGGGAGGGAAATTCCGTTGGTGTGACCGTCTTGGTTGAGCGAGGAGCCGAGGATCACGCCTTGGATCGGATCGCCATCTGCGATGGCTTTGGAAAGCGGCTTGAGCAGGACAATTCCGGCACCTTCGCCACGTACAAAGCCATTTGCCTCAGCGGCGAAGGCCTTGCACTTGCCGTCCGGCGAGAGCATCCCGGCTTGAGAAAAGCCAATGAAGCCGTCCGGCGTGATGATCACCGTCACGCCGCCCGCCATCGCCATTTCACAACGCCCGGCACGCAGCGACTCGCAAGCCAGATGTACGGCGGTCAGCGCGGACGAGCAAGCGGTGTCCATCGAGAGACTAGGGCCTGATAGATTGAAGCAGTAAGAAATCCGGTTGGCCGCGATGCTGTGGGCGCTGCCGGTCGGCGAGTGGGCGCTGATGCCCTTGCGATCAGTGCCGCCACCTTGGATGTTTTGGTAATCGTTGTGGGAAACGCCCATGAAGACACCGATATTCGTTCCCTTTTCCAAATCCAAAACCAGTCCAGCGTCCTCCATCGCCTCCCATGCGGTTTCGAGCAAGAGTCGTTGCTGCGGGTCGATGTAAGGAGCCTCACGTGGCGAAATCCCGAAGAATTGTGGGTCAAATTGGTCGATCTCATCGAGGAAACCACCGCGCTTGGCGATCGATTTACCCGCCAAGCCCATTTCCTCGTCGCAGAAACGCTCGATATTAAAACGGTCTGCTGGAATCTCAGACACGGCGTCGCGACCTTCTGCGAGGAGTTTCCAAAATGATTCGGTGTCATTGACTCCGCCTGGGAACCGGCAGCCGATTCCGATGATTGCGATACCTTCTTGTGGCATAATATATAAAGTGTGATTTCCCCGGGACAGGAGGGCGCACTGTCGGATTTAAAAGAGTCTTGGCAAGCCCTAGTTTCCGCTCAGGTGGAGGTTTTTAAAGCAATGCTTGGGCCATTGTTGTGGGGATCTGGAGTTGCCCCTGTCAGGGCGCCGCGGCAGTAAGACACTAATTGAGAGTTTTTAGTGTCTCGTTTCCGCGTTTTTTGGCATCGGGATCGTCTTTCCCGATGTTGGGCATGGCTAGCCCCTGTTTGATGGATTTCTTGGCATCTTCCAGCTTGGTCATCGCGGCATAGGTGATTCCGAGATCGACGTGGTAGGGGGAGCGGTTCGGATTGATGCTGATCGCCTTGTTGTAGGACTTGGCCGCCTCGTCATAGCTGGCTTTGGGGAGGCCGCCGTAGGCCATTTCGGCGACTTTACGCTTCAAGGTGCCGAGATCGGCGACTCGCTGGTGCCAGCGGCCGAGAATGTAATGCGCCAAGTCGTTGGCTGGATCCAAGGTGATCGCCTTGTCGGCGAAAATTTTCACCTGTCGCAAGGCCTCCATTTTTTCCTTATTGGTGTAGAACTCCAACGACTTTGCATGGCAAATCGCCACCGAGAGGTGCGCTTCAGAGCTCTTGGGAGCAATCGCCACGGCCCTTTTTGCGTAACTGAGGGCGATCCCGGAAAGCCGGATTTTCTCTTTGACGTCCGCAGTGTCCGCCGTCTGGTGGCGGTATTGGCGGGCGATCCGCAGGAGGATTTCTACGTTCTCCGGCTCCATCTTCTCGGCGGGCAGGTAATACTTCAGCGCCTCGGTCGGGTTGAATTTCTGGTCATAGACGTCACCCTTTTTGGCGAGTTCACCGGCACTTTCCCCGAAACTCGCACCCACGGGAAGGACGAAGAAAAGAGCGAGAAGGAGAGTTCTGGCGAAGGCCGTGGTTTTCATAATTACGAGAATAAATAAAGCCGACGTTTCCTAAGTATCAAGCGCAAGTCGAGGGGCTTTCGTGCGCACCCTTGAAACGAACAACCCCTCACGAACCGAAGTCCGAGGGGGCCGAAATTTGATAGGGCTCGAATCAGGCGATGATCACGGCTTGGTGAAAGCTGTGCCAGTCGTCGAGGTTGTTTAGGTTGATGGCATCAAGGATTTTTCCTTCGTCGGGGATGCCGCAGGTGCCGAGGATGTTGGTGCGGACGGTGTCGGCGTGGTTGTAGCCGACGATGGCGGCGTTGAGCGTGGCGACGGCGGCGGCATCAAGGGCACCGCCGGATTGCACAAGGATCCAAGTTTCGAGCTGGGGATAGGTGGGTTTGGTGGCGATGAAGCTTTCAAACGCGGCCTTGTCGATGCCTAGACCGTCGAGGACCATTTGATCGTAGCCTTGGCCGCAGGACGGATAATCTGGGTGAAGCTTGCCGGCAGCGGCAAGCGAGGTTTTTTGCCAGAGGCGAGGCAAATGAAGCACGCCGAGCGGGCCCATGGTTCCGGAGCTGATGAGAGGAATGACGGTGGACATGATTTTCTGGTGGTTTGGAGTTATGTTGAATCAACATTCATCTGGAAATTTTTGCCGATTGCAATGACTTGGTATCGGAAAGATCACTGTTTGTAAAATTTTCGCGTTTCATCGAATGGCTTTCCGGTGCAAATCTCCCCCGCCGCGGCACTCCTGACTGCGGTTACTGATCTCACCCGCAAATCTCACCTCCCATGTGGAAAGGCCGCTTCTCCCAAGATACTTCGTCACTCGTCCAGCAATTCGGCGAATCCATTTCCTATGACTGGCGCTTGTTCCCGCACGATATCGCCGGGTCGATCGCTCATGCCCGTGCTCAGTTAGTGGCCGGATTGCTCACTGCCGATGAGTTTTCCCAAATCGAAAATGGCTTGAAGGAAATCCTCGGCGACATCGAAGCCGGTCAATTCGAGTTTAAGACCTCGCTCGAAGACATCCACATGAACATCGAGGCCGAGCTCACCCGCCGCATCGGCGCGGCGGGCGCGAAACTCCACACCGCCCGTTCCCGCAACGACCAGGTCGCCACCGACACCCGCCTCTACGCCCGCACCGAAATCGATGGCCTACTCACCGCCATCAACGGCCTGCAAAAAGCCCTACTCGACCGCGCGGAAAAATACGCCGCCACCGTCATTCCCGGCTACACCCACCTTCAACGCGGACAACCCGTCACCGCTGGCCACCACTTCCTCGCCTACGTCGAAATGCTCGAGCGCGATAAATCCCGTCTAACTGATTCTCGCAAACGCCTCAACATTTCCCCTCTCGGCTCCGGCGCGCTCGCCGGCTCCACCATCAACCTCGACCGCCATGCCATCGCCGCCGAGCTCGGCTTCGACGGCGTCACTCACAACTCAATGGACGCTATCGCAGACCGCGATTACATCGCCGAGTAGTTAATCGTCATATCGCTCTGCGGCGACCACCTCTCGCGCCTCAGCGAAGACATGATTTTGTGGTGAACCGCCGAGTTCGCATTCGCTTCTCTATCCGACGCGCACACCACCGGCTCATCGTTGATGCCGCAGAAGAAAAATCCGGACGTCTGCGAACTCACCCGCGGCAAGACCGGCCGCCTCGTCGGAAATTTGATGAACCTGCTAGTCGCCGTCAAAGGCCTGCCGCTCACCTACAACCGCGACCTTCAGGAAGATAAGCCGCCGCTGTTCGACTCCGTGGACACGCTCAACCTCATTCTCGCCGTCAACACCGAGATGATTTCTGCTATGGAACTCCGCGAGGAAAACTGCAAGGCCGCCGCCTCGGACCCGATGCTGTTAGCCACCGACCTCGCGGACTACTTGGTGAAAAAGGGCGTCCCCTTTCGCCACGCCCACGAGCTCGTCGGCAAGGCAGTCGCCCAAGCCATCGCCACCAAGACCCCGCTCGACCAGCTCGATCTAACCGCCATCGACCCCGCTTATGGCCCGGACGCCAAGGAGGTTTTCTCGCTAGAAACCGCCCTCGCTGTGCGGACGAATCCGGGAGCGCCTTCGATTTCCAATGTGAAGGCAGAAATCGCGAAATGGGTGGGTGTTTTAAAATAGCGAGGCAACGAAACGAGAGGCATATTCGGTTAGTGGTTGCTCAGCCGCAGCCACAACCGCTGCCACAGGAAGTGGCGCGCTTGGCGGCGAGCTTCGCTTCCAAGGCGATGGCCGTGGGAGTGATCGATAATCCACCGAGATTGGTGCAGCGGACTTCACGCGGCATCTGCTTGGCGACCTGTTTCGCGGTTTCTATCACTTCGTCGAGCGGGATGACTTGGTCATATCCGGCGAGCGCCATGTTGGCGCAGGACAGGGCGTTGGCGGCGGCCATCACGTTTTTCCCAAGGCAGGGTGCCTCCACGCGGTTAGCGATCGGATCACAAATCAGGCCGATCATGCTTTGCATCGCCATCGAAGCAGCACCGACCGCTTGGCCGAGGGTTCCTCCGGCCAAGGTGACCAACGCCGCAGCGGCCATGCTCGCGGCGGAGCCGCCTTCGGCTTGGCAACCGCCGACTTCCGCGGCGAAAGTCCAGCGCGTGGCAATGAAAACACCGATCAGACCGCTGGCGAGTAGGGCCTTGGCCATCGCTTCTTCGTCGAGATTCATGCTTTCCGCCATTGCAATCACTGCTCCCGGCAGCGCCGCGCAGGCACCGGCGGTAGGTGCGGCGACGATCACGCCCATCGAACTCTTCATCTCCATCAGCGAGGTGACATACAGAATGATCCGATTCAACGCGCCGCCATCTAGCAGACTTCCGCTTCGCATCATTTCGTCGAAACGTCCGCACTGGTGGCCTAACACGCGGTCATCGTATTGAGTACCCGCGATGCCCTCGGCGATGGACTTCCGCAAGATACGCACGATCTCCAGCATTTTCGCGATGACCTCCGCTTCGCTTAGTCCGCCGCGCGCCATTTCGTATTGCACGGCAAGCCGCCACAAGGGGGTGCCGGTTCCGGCGTCGTGTTCCAGCATTTCCGCACAGGTTCCGAACGGCACACGGGTGTCGGTGCGGGACAAGACCGGCAGCACGGGTGCCAGCCGCTTGACGGATTCAATGCCTTCCAAGCTGGCGATGACCTCATCACTAACAAATTGTGGAGCCTTGACCTCGACGAGTTGCCTGCCGTCGGCTTCGTGCAGCAGAACCTCGCCAGATCCGACGCTGGCTTTCAATGCGGCTACCGCCTCGACTGCATTTCCGCGAACCCATAGTAAAGTTTCGAAACAATCGCCGAACATCGAAACCTTGAAGCCATCGAGCTCGATGACTTCCATCATCCCGCCACCAGTCGAAATGGCATGCACGGTGTGGGTCTCGCTGGCTGAGTAGAGCGTCAATCGGTAGGTGTTAGGATGCGGGTCACCCGCATCGACTGTTTCGATGGCGATGCTCACGCCGGAATCACGCAAAGCCTGCGGAGAGCCGGGCAGTCGCGAATCGGCCGCGTCCCAGCCCATCAGGCCACCGAAAAGCCCCATGTCCGAGCCCTGAGTGTCGTGCGTGGTAGGTAGCGAGCCATTGCGGTCGAATTCTACCAAGACCTGTTTGAAATTTCCACCCATCAGATCAAGCGCCAGCCTGCCGATGCGCAATGCTGCGGCGCAATGGGAACTCGATGGTCCGCGCATCACGGGGCCGATCACGTCGTTGAATATGCTAACAATCATGGTGTTGGATTGAGTTTACGTCGCAACGAAATCAGGCGACAAAATCGTAATCGTAGGGTTTGCGCATTTCACGCGCGACGTGGCGGTTCGCTTCGTCCGCGTGCTCGCCGGTGAAGAGCTCCGTTTCAGGATCCCACGTTAGACTGCGCTTGGTCCGCAATGAGATCGCGCCGAGGTGGCAGACCGTGGCTGAACGGTGGCCGACCTCGACATCGCAGATCGGATCCTTGCGCGTCCGCATGCATTCGAAGAAATTGCCCATGTGGTCGTTGCTTAAATAAAGGTGCTCGGCATCATCGGCGAGTGGCTTGGTGAGCAGCTCGCGGTCGTTGGCCTTGATTTCGTCGCGGTTCACCCAGATCCAGCCGTCGCTGCCCTCGAAGCGGATGCCGTTGCGTTGGCCGGCTTGATTGATCACCTCGCCGAAAGGACTATCATCAGGCGTAGTGCGCACGTTGAAGATCACCCCGTTTGGATAGGTGAATTTCACCTCGTAGTCGCTGATCGCGGTGAAGCCGCCGGGGATGGGTTCCGTGAGTGCCTTGCTTTCGATTTGCGTGGGTGCTGGCAGGCCGACGGCCCAGTAGCCGATGTCCATGTGGTGCGCGCCCCAGTCGGTCATGGTGCCGCCCGAGTAATCATACCAATTCCGAAAGGTGACGTGGCAGCGTTCCGGCATGTATTCCGCCGCCGCCGCCTGGCCCTGCCAGAAATCCCAGTCCAGCTCGGTAGGGATGGGTTGGGTGACGTAAGGGCCTCCGCGTCGCCCGGCGGGTAGCCACACGGAAACCTCCTTGAGTTTACCGATCCGGCCGTTACGGACCAGTTCGCAGGCCATCCGGAAGCGCTGGCTGCTGCGCTGCTGGGTGCCGGTTTGTAGGACCACTTTGTGCTCGCGCACGGCGCGGACGACGTGCTTGCCCTCGTCAATGGTGAGTGTCAGCGGTTTTTCCGAATAGACGTCCTTGCCAGCCTTGGCAGCGGCGATGTTGACCAGGCTGTGCCAGTGGTCCGGCGTGCCGTTGATAATCGCGTGGATGTCGTCGCGCTCTAGCAGCTTGCGGAAATCAGAATAGGCGGCGAGTTTTTTGCCCTCTTGGCCGAGCCTCTCGACTGCTCGGTCCACGTGCGAGCGGTCCACATCGCAGACGGCCAGAAGTTCGCCGTAACGCTGGGCGTTCTTTGCGTCCCCCGAACCCATGCCGCCGCAACCAACCAGCGCGTAACCCGGGCGGTCGTTAGGCGAAAGGGGTTTCACGGGAGCTGCGACTTCTGCAGCGTGTGCCAGTTCGCGCTCGACGAACCAGAGCGGCAAGCCGGTCGCAGCGGCGGTCGCCATCGCGCGACGGAGGAACGAACGACGGGAGATCTGGATGGAATGATAGTGATTCATGACAGGGCCAAAAGCTTACGCCGTGTGGTCTGCGAATCCATCATTTTCCCGGGAATTTATCTTATTCATCAAAAATTCCCGACAGGGGTCGCCCGTCAAGGCTGGGGAGGTGGCGCGGCGGGGATAAGGGCAGGCAAAAACCGATTTGTCTGAAGTGTCGAGCGATGCGCTGGCGGCCTTTACAAAAGGTCAGATAAATAATCAGAAATCGGCTTGATAGTTTGCAGTCGTTCCGGTAGTGTCTCGACCGTTCGCCGAATTCACCGATCCACTCTTCAAAAGAATATGAGAAAATCCCGCTGGTTAGCCCCTTGGAAAGATTCACAGGAACGTCCGGTAATTTACC
>JANPAU010000351.1:0-16790 GCA_031430055.1 Akkermansiaceae bacterium
CGAGGATGCCGACTACGTGAAGTTTAGAGTGGCTCCCGGCACCTGGCGCTTCCTCGGTGTCGGCACGCTGCCAGTTGATTCGCCGAAATCACCACCAGGTCCGCCACCGAACGACACCGCGCTCGATAAAAAATCATGGTCGGCATCCGCTTCGGTTCAGGACGGGCCATTCGTCTTCAGCAATAACAAGATTATGATCGATGGCTCCGCCGCCAATGCCATTGACGGCGATCATTGGACCGGCTGGCGGGACGTGACCAAGACCCAGTATGCAGGGCAATGGTTCCAGGTGGATATGAAAAAGACTCAAACTTTTGATCGAATCGAATTGGACAATACATGGGCGCAGTGGGATTCACCTGCCCGATACGAAGTCACGGTATCCAATGACGGCGTGGAATGGGGCCGGGCCGTTGCCACGGGTTCAGGAAAACCGGGGATTACCTCCATCAGCTTTCCGCAAAAGACTGCACGTTATATCAGAATCACGCAGGCTGGAACTGACGCAACCTATCATTGGTCGATTTATGAAATGGATGTTTTCATAAAAAACCCTGAAAAGACTGAATAAAACCCTGTCGGCGGAACGTTATCATTTCACTTCAATCTACCATATCATGAAACCAACTAGCAGAAACCTCATCTATCTGGCCGTCATGGCCCTGACAATGACCCGCGGACAAGCCGCAGAGGACAAGAAGAACCCTCCACCTATTCGCGGCTTCCAGGAAGTCGGGCAGGCTCAGGTGGAATTGCGAGGTGGCTTCTGGGGACCGCGCCTCAAGACCGCGCACGAGGTCACGATTCCGCACTCGCTGAACGAACTTGAAAAAGACGGGCACGTCACCAACTTCGACAAAGCCGCCGGTAAAGCCGAAGGACCGTTGAGTGGACACCACGCTTTCGACTCCGATCTTCACAAAGTGCTAGAGGGCGCGCTTATTTCCCTGCACCACAACGACGATCCGAAACTGCTGCAACGAGTAAACGGCATCATCGACCGCATCCTCGCGGCCCAACAAAAGGACGGATTCCTGATCACTTATTTCATCGTCAGGCCACCCGAAATGCGCTGGGAAGATCTCCGTTTGGAACATCAGATGTATAATGCAGGCCACTTCTTCGAGATGGCCGGAGAGCATCAACACCTGACCGGGGAATCAAAGGTAGTCGATTCCGCAAAACGCTTTGCCGATCACATCGACGGCATTTTCGGCCCCAACAAACGTTACGATGTGGACGGGCATCAGGAGGTCGAACTGGCATTGATCAAATTATATCGAGTCACCGGTGAGCGCCGTTATCTGGATCTCGCAAAATTCTTCCTCGACGAGCGCGGCTATGCCCATGGCACGGAGCGCAAACCGTTCGATCCCAAGACACAAGTGATGCCGCCCGAGACCGAGGGCAAACCAACCCGGGAACAACAACGGGAATTCTGGCATGCTCGCCTGAGGTTACGCAATGGACGCATGCAGGATCACAAACCCGTGGTGGACCAACATGAAGCAGTCGGCCATGCGGTTAGGGCAGGTTATATGTATTCTGCCATGGCTGATACCCTCCGCTTTACGAATGCACCCGGCTATGAGGTCGCATTGGATCACCTATGGAATGACGTGGTGGGACGGAAAATGTATATCACCGGTGGCCTCGGATCCGGTCAATATGAGGACGAAGGTTTCGGCGATCCCTATCTATTGCCCAATCAGTCCGCATACAACGAATCCTGCGCAGCCATTGCCCATGTGTTCTGGCAATACCGGATGAACCTGCTCAAAGGACAGGCCAAGTATGCCGATATGATGGAATTGGCACTCTACAACGGTGTGCTCTCCGGCATCTCAATTTCCGGCGATCAATTTTTCTATGAAAATCCACTGGCCAGTCAAGACGGCAGGGAGCGTTCTTCATGGATCGGCTTGTCCTGCTGCCCGACCAACTTAGCGCGAATTTTCCCTCAAGTCGGTGGCCTAGTCTATGCCCAGAGCAAAAAGCAGGTGCTGGTCAATCTCTACGCTGCCGGTGAAGCAACGCTAAAAATGGACGATGGCTCCACCCTCAAATTGACCCAAAAGACAGAATATCCTTGGGATGGAAAAGTCAGCCTGACAGTCAATCCGTCACAAGCGGCTGATTTTAGTCTCAATTTACGTATCCCCGGTTGGGCTATTGGCAAGCCTGTTCCCAGCGACCTATACCATCTAGCAGATGCAAAGCCATCGACCGTCGGCCTCAAGGTCAACGGCGAGAAGACCGAAGCAAAGCTCGCCGATGATGGCTATGTGCATTTGCAGCGGACATGGAAGGCTGGAGATGTGGTGGAACTGGACCTACCAATGCCGATCCAACGAGTCTATGCGAATGATAAAGTCGAGGCAGACCGGGGCAAGGTCACCTTGATGCGTGGTCCGCTAGTCTATTGCGTGGAAGCCACCGATCAACCGGACGTGAACCTCACCAATTTGGTCCTACCACGCGCTGCGGAAATGACAGCCAAACATCGCGCCGACCTATTGGGGGGAGTCACCACTCTCGCAGGTGAAGCACTCGCCGATGGTAAAAATCCAATCACCGTGACAGCCATTCCTTATTACGCTTGGCAGAACCGGAAAAAGGGCGCGATGACCGTCTGGATTCAGGAAACTGCCAAACCTTAAACCTTCCCAAAAAACCCATGACCGCATCACGCCAGTTCAAGAAATCTTTCTACTTGATGCGTGCTGCGGGCATTTTGGCAGCCATACTTTCTCATCTAGCATTTGCCGAAGACGAAAGCCTTGCCCAGCCACGGCGTCAAGCGGGCAAAGGACCACTCAAGGTATTCATTCTCGCCGGCCAGTCGAATATGGACGGACAGGCAGATATCAAAACCGTTGATTTCCTCGGCGAGGACAAAGATCCAGCCAAGGCGGCCTTGCTCAAGACGTTCAAGCCAAAGGGTAAAAGTTATGCCATGCGAGACGATGTTTGGGTCGCCAATGGAGGTGTTTACGACAAGCTCCAGCCAGGTTTCGGCGGGCGCAAGGACTATGACAAACTCAGCAGCAACATCGGACCGGAGTATGCATTTGGTTACTACATGGGTGAGGCGCTGGACGAGCAAGTTCTACTTATCAAATATGGGCCTGGTGGTCAGAGTTTGTGTGTGAACTTTCGCCCGCCAAGTGCGGGCGTGCCGGAGGGTAAAAAACCCGAAGATGTCGGAAATCAATACCGAGTTCTAACTACCATCGTCCACGAAACGCTGGACAACCTGAAGGCCAAGTTTCCCGGCTACAATGAAAAAGCCGGTTACGAAATCGCCGGCTTCGTCTGGTTCCAAGGATACAATGATCAATTCGATGAAACTGGCCGCATCGAGTATGGCCGAAACTTGGTGCATTTGATTAAAGATTTGCGTGCCGAATTCAAATCGCCCAACATGAAGACCGTAGTTGGTGTGATGGGAGTCAATGGCGTGGCCAATGAACTCGGCAAACAGAAAGACGTCCGCGACGGCCATCGCTTCATTAACACAGTGCAGGAATTAAAAGGCAATGCGAAGGCCATCGAGAGTGCTCCACTCCTCCATCCTGACATCGTTGCTATTAAAACCGCCGGATGGTTGAACACGGCACGCGATTTGAAGAAAGATCCTGTCACCGCAGAAGAACAAGCAATGCTGAACCGTGCCACTTCTAGCCAAGGCTTTCATTACTACGGCGAAGGGCGCTTTTTCATTCTACTCGGCAAGGCATTTGCCGACACGATGCTCGAGCTTTCCGGTAAGAACCACAAAATACTCCCGCCGAAACTCAACGGATTTTCACCGCCCAACGCAGGCAAGTGAAGCTGTGCTCGTGGACATCATACTCCTAATCAGCCGATAAACTCTGCGGATCTCGCCATCAAAAAAAATCAAAATAGAGTGAAAATACACGCTATATGATACCTTTTCATTCCCTCGCGACACAAGCCCTGTGTGCGATTGCGCTTGTCACCCACCTCCTTGCCACCGAACCAGCACCAAGACCTAACATTATCCTCTGCATGACAGATGACCAAGGCTGGGGAGATGTCGGTTACAACGGCCTGAAGAAAATTCCGACACCCAACCTCGACGCGATGGCCGCCGCCGGGCTGCGTTTCGACCGATTCTACGCCGCGCATCCGAGTTGCTCGCCGACCCGAGCAAGCGTCATGACCGGTCGCAATCCGAACCGCGGCGGAACATTCTGGCCCGGGATGACCTTGCGCAAACAGGAAATGACTATCGCGCAGGCAGTCAAGACGGTCGGCTATGCCACCGGCCATTTCGGCAAATGGCACCTAAGCGGCGGTCAACCAGGAATGGGCCGGGCGCTTCCCGCCGACGATTCATTGCATCCCGGCCATTTCGGTTTCGACGAATGGTTTTCCGTTTCCAACTGGTTCGACACCGACTGGACCTTCAGCCGCAACGGCACGCCAGTGAAAGTCCCGGGCGACGGCTCGGATGCCATCGTCGCGGAAGCCATTCACTTCATCGAGAAGAATGCCGCCAAGAAGACGCCGTTCTTCTCCGTCATTTGGTTCGGTAGCCCGCACATCCCTCTCGCGCCCACCGCCGCAGATCTAGCAGCGGCGGGTGGTTCGGCCTATTATGGAGAAATGATCGGAGTGGACCGCAGCATGGGGGCCCTGCGGAAATCCCTGCACGAGCTCGGCATCGCCGACAACACCCTGATCTGCTTCAATAGCGATAACGGCGCGTGGATGGACGAGAAGGCAACTCCCGATGCCTATGGCTCTAATGGAATCCTCCGCGGTCACAAGGGCGAACTCTGGGAGGGCGGCATCCGCGTCCCCGGCATTATCGAATGGCCAGCTCGGATTACAAAACCATCCATCACTCAAGTGCCCGCCTGCACCAGTGATATCTACCCGACTATTGTGGACCTCTTGCAAATCGACATTCCGGATCAAATCAAGCCGCTCGACGGGATCAGCTTGGTCACTTTGTTGGATGGGAAAATGAATACACGCCCATCCCCCATTGGATTCTGGCATCATGGAGCCCACTCTCTTGATGCAGGACCGGCCGCTTGGAGCGACAATCAATACAAGCTCCACAACCGCGGCCCGAACAAGTATGAGTTGTATGACCTGACAAACGATATCTCTGAGAAAATTGACCTCGCAGCCACCCGCCCGGAAGTTGTCGCACGCATGAGAATCGAGTTGGACAATTGGCAGAAGTCCGTCCGTCATAGCATTCGTGGCGAAGACTACCCGGAGAAAGGTGTCATCGCCGACGCATGGAAAGCGGGTGAATCGCCGATTTATTGTGATCCCGAGGACGACTGGGCAAAGGATCCATCCGTGATCAAGGTGGGCAACACCTACTACATGTATTACACCAGCGCCAATCCTTGGCAGGAAAACGGTGCTGGCGGCAAGGGCGAACCGAGGATCGACTACGCCACCTCGCCGGATGGCGTCAAGTGGACCTATCAAGGACTCGCCATCCCCAAAGGCAAGGCCGGGGAATGGGATGAGGAACGAGCACAGGCCCCAGCCAAACCCGTTCTCAAAAATGGTGTCTATTACATGTATTACGCCGGTAAGAACGCCAAATCTCCGGTTGCTATCGGTTATGCCACATCCACCGATTTACGCAAATGGACCAAACATCCCGGCAATCCGGTGCTCAACAACGGCAAATGCAATGACCCATTTATCTTCCTAGAAAACGGCACCTATTACCTTTTTCACACCAGCGGCGGAGATGGCATTCGCTACGTGACATCGACTGATTTGCTCACTTGGTCGCCCACGCCCATATCCACTGGGGCCATCGGCGAAGGTAGCATTGTAGTCAAAAATGGCCCGACTTATACAGTGCTCGGCTGCATTGGTTTTTCAGGCAATGGCGAATATTACGAAACTTACACGACCCAAGACCTTGCGAAACCCTTCACGGACTGTGGTAAAACCAAAATCAACATTCCTGAGTTTGCGAAAGGATCGTTGTGCCATGGAGATATCATCCAAAACGGAAAAGATTACTGGTTTTACTTCCAAGCCACCCGTGATGGAGGCCAGAAATTTCAAATCGGATTGGCAAAGCAATCAATCCCCGCGCCGCCATCCAAGTGATCACTCAAGGATGAAATATCCGATATTTCAAGCTAATGTAAGATAACCATGAAGTCAGCAAACTTATTACGTAACCCATTCCACGCAGTTCTCGCCATAGGTAGCTTTGTGGCAACTTTTTCATCTTCTGCATTCGCTAACGATGAGAAAACAGTAAAAGCTCCCCCACCAGCTCTACCTGGAGCAACAGCGGATCCCCACATCGCGGTGTTTGGTAACACTTTTTGTATCTATCCGACGACAGACATGAAGGGCTGGAATCCTACGGCATTCCATGGCTGGACGTCGATAGATTTGAAGACATGGAAAGACGAAGGCGTTATCTTAGATTTCACAACCGAGATCAAATGGGCGACGGGCCAAGCATGGGCACCCGCCATCGCGACCAAAAATGGGAAATATTACTTTTACTTCTCGGCAAACCAAAACATTGGCGTTGCCGTTTCGGATCATCCCATGAAGTCCTTCAGGGATGCTCTGGGCAAGCCGCTCGTGGCAAAGGGTGAGTATCCATGCCAAGCAATTGATCCGATGGTCTTCGTCGATGACGATGGCTCGGCCTATTTCTACTTTGGCCAAGGCAAATGCATGGCGGTAAAATTGAATGACGACATGATTTCTTTCGACCATAAAACCATGAAGCAGATCGAGCTGCCAGGCTTCAACGAAGGCCCATTTGTGTTCAAACGAAACGACATTTATTACCTCAGCTGGTCTGAGTATGATACCCGTGATCCACGTTATTCCGTCGCCTACGCGACTTCCAAGTCACCACTCGGGCCGTTTCAGAGAGCTGAGGGAAATCCTATTCTCCAACAAAAAGGCGAGATCAAAGCAGCCGGTCATCACTCGATCATTCAAATTCCCGGGCGTGACGAATGGGTGATTGCTTATCATCGTTTCCATGTTCCCGGTGGCGACGGTTACAACCGGGAAACCTGCATTTCCCCTCTCCGCTTTGATAAAAAAGGCGCAATCCTGCCTGTTGATATTTTTGAGCCAATTCCAGATAATTTCTATCCACGTAAATAACCATGAAACACCAACTATTATTCGCCGCATCACTATTGCTTGCATCGCCTGCGCTCATCGCACAGGTGAAGCCGCTGAAAGTCTTCATCCTCGCTGGGCAGTCAAACATGCAAGGCCAGGCAGTAGTCGATCTCACAAGTAAAGATTACAATGATGGCAAGGGCACGCTCACGATGCTCTACAATGATCCGGTCAAGGCACCCATTTACAAACATCTCCAGACCACCGATGGCAAATGGGCGACGAGAAATGATGTGTGGGCTCAATATCAACGAGAAGACTCTGATTTAGAGGTTGGGCCACTTGGCCTTGGATTTTCGGCCTACAAGGACATGCACCATTTCGGGGTGGAACTCCAGTTCGGCCATGTGGTGGGTGACGGAATTAAAAATCAGGTGCTACTCATCAAAACGGCATGGGGCGGAAAGAGCCTCGACGTGGATTTCCGTCCACCCAGCTCGGGCGGACAAGTCGGTCCGTATTACACGAAGATGATCTCAGAGATCAACAATGCACTTAAAAATATTAAGACTAACTTCCCGAAATACGATGGCCGCGGCTATGAGATTGCGGGATTTGTCTGGTGGCAGGGTTGGAATGATTTCTGCGATGCCAAAATGGTTCCGGTATATGAACAAAATCTAGTCAATTTAATTCACGATGTGCGCAAGGACTTGAAGTCTCCAAAATTACCGGTGGTCATCGGTGACTTAACGGGCGGTTGGATGAAAGGCGACAAGGATATTCCAGAAGCGGCGCTGGCGATTAAGAAATCCCAGAAAGACGTTGCAAAAAAACCAGAATTCAAAGGCACCGTGAAACTGGTGGAAACGATCGACTTTGTGCGTAAAGCAGAAGATTCACCGCATCCCGGCCATGTGCATCATGAATTTGGCAATGCGGAAACGTATTTCCTCGTCGGTGATGCTTTGGGTAAAGCCATGCTCAGCCTAATGCCAAACTGAAGATCAATCAAACCGAGTGGTTATTGGGGTGATCCAAAGGCCTAGACGTAAGAATGCCATCACCGAGAACACTATCAGGATGACTCGTTCCCCTATATTATTCGGATGGCTCATTGCGCTACTGGTCATAATCGTCCCTATGGCTCGCGCGGAGAATACTCGCAAGATCCTCTCGCTGGACGGCGAGTGGCAATTGGCTGAAGGTTCGCTCAATGCGATTCCCAAGGCTTTTGACCACCAGGTGGTTGTTCCGGGGCTGGTTAGCATGGCCAAACCGGCATTTGAAGAAGTCGGAGTCAAAAGTGGCCGACGCGAAGCGTTCTGGTATCGCCGCACGTTTCACGTTGACGGGAAGGTTCCCGAGGTGGCTTTGCTCAAGATCCATAAAGCAATGTTTGGAGCGCAGGTGATACTTAATGGCAAGTCGCTCGGCGATCACCAACCCTGTTTCACGCCCGGATATTTTGACACTAAGGTGGCCTTGAAAGAAGGTGAGAACGAATTACTGATCCGAGTTGGCGCATTTACCGATGCCCTACCCAAGGTAATTCCCACAGGCTGGGATAATGAAAAAAAGAAATATATCCCAGGCATCTATGACTCAGTGGAGTTAATCCTATCAGGGAATCCATTGATTGCCCGCGTTCAAGCTGTTCCAGATATCGAAAAACAAGCCGTGACCATTCATGTTTGGCTACAGCGTGCTGGTGCACCGGCAGAGGCAAAGATCCGATTTGTGGTTCGCGAGGCGGTATCCGGCCGGATCGCAGGGAAAGGAGAATGTGTCATTAAAAAAAGTGCCGACCAATCGGAACCGACCGGCCAAGTCACTATTTCTTTACATGATTGTCGGCTGTGGTCGCCAGAAGATCCGTTTCTATATGAGATTGAAGCACGCAGCACTGGAGACTCCATCAAGGCCCGTTTCGGTATGCGCAGTTTCAAATTCGACAAGTCCACCGGGCGGGCGGTATTGAATGGCAAGCCCTATTTCCTTCGAGGAAGCAATATCTCGCTCTACCGCTTCTTTGAAGACCCGGAGTGTGGTGACAAACCATGGCGTGAGGAGTGGGTCCGCCGACTGCACAAAAAAGTCCGTGGTATGCACTGGAATTCATTGCGCTACTGCATCGGATTTCCGCCAGAATTCTGGTATCGCATCGCCGATGAGGAAGGCATCTTGATCCAAGACGAATTTCCGATATGGAAAATGGACCCCAAGCCCGACGATTTCGATCCAAACGAACTGGTTAGGGAATACACCGAGTGGATGCAAGAACGTTGGAATCATCCCTCTGTGGTTATTTGGGATGCCTGCAATGAGACTCCGGCTCAAGCTCGCACCGGGCAAGCCATCAGAAGGGTTCGTTCCTTGGATTTTTCAAATCGCCCTTGGGACAATGGTTGGGCACCACCTGATGCGCCGGGTGATGTATTCGAGTCCCATCCCTACCACTTCAGCGATGCCAAGTTCAAACTTGCCGATATAGCGAAAGAATCTGGTATTCCTGATGGGAACGTTGGAATTGATAACACCGAAAAGAATCCAATCATCATCAACGAATACGGTTGGCTTTGGTTGAACCGCGATGGAACGCCCACCACGTTGACCTCTGATCTCTACAAGAATTTACTGGGATCAGATTCTACCACCGCCGAGCGCCAGCATCTTTATGCACGCTACACTGCGGCAGAGACGGAGTTTTGGCGTTCGCATCGCGCCTGCGCCGGGATCTTTGAATTCTGTGTCTTGGGCTATTCGCGTGCCGACGGCCAGACCAGTGACCACTGGAGCGATGTCGAGAAACTGGCCTGGGAACCAGAATTCTATTAGTATGTTAGAGATTCATTTGCTCCTGTGAGCTTAATGATCGACGCTTGGGCAGAAAACTACATAGCGGGTAAAGAGCAAGAATTTCCAATAGTCGTGATCAATGATCTGGATAAAGATTGGCAGGGAACAATCAGATTCCGATTGCTTAATAAAGGAGTTGTTGTTTCCGAAAAAAGCAAACCCTGTAAGGTTGAATCATTGGGAAAAACAAAACTAGTTTTCAGTCTCAACCTACCAAAAAAGCTTGGAAAATACCAGGTGGAGGCGGCGTTGCTTCAGGTCGACAAAGAACCTATAAAAAGTCTGCGCGATTTCCAAATCAAGGAGAAAACCTCACATCCTCCGAATCAGTCATCAATCGACAAACTCTAGGTGAGCGCCCAAATACGTCGATTCCGCGTCGACCGAAAGAAAACCTATCACGACATACACATGTTCACAATCATGAGAATGGCATTTATGCCATACGTGCTATCTATCGGTGCCTTGGTTGCTGATGACATGGAAGCCAATTTTATCAATCCGCCGGATTCCGCGCGACCTGGAGTTTACTGGTATTTTATGAACGGCAATCTCAATGGCAAGGAGATGACAGCCGACCTAGAATCCATGAAATCAGCGGGTCTTGGTAACTTAGTGTTTCTTGAGGTGGACATCGAGGAGCCGCCCGGTGGCCCGGTGGCGTTTATGAACCCGAAGTGGCAAGAGCTTTTCGTTCAATCCGTCCGCAATGCTGAACGCTTGGGGATCGACATTACACTGGGGATCGGACCGGGTTGGTGTGGTAGCGGTGGCCCGTGGATCAAGCCGGAGCAGGCCATGCAGCACCTTGTTTTCAGTTCGGTCGAACTTAAAGGGCCGCAATCCTATGCGTCAATTCTGCCGATGCCGAAGCAACGCTCGACCGAGTGGCACACGATGGAAAGCTCGTATTACGAGGACATATCGGTATTGGCTTTTCCTAGCCGCAAACCCGTCATCGCGGACATCGACGAAAAAGCACTTTTCTACCGCGGGCCATACACCCTGCGGAAGGAAGTGAAGCCCTATCTGCCGACTTCAGCAAGCTACGCAGAGCCAGGGGCAGATGGGGTCATCTTGCCGAACGAGATTGTAGAACTCACAAAGCATCTCCAGCCTGACGGAACCCTCAACTGGAATGTCCCAGCCGGAGAATGGACGATTATTCGCATGGGAAGGCGGGTCACGGGTGCGAGTAGTCGTCCCGCACCATCCACCGCGCTGGGCTTGGAGTGCGATAAATTTGATGCGAAAGCGCTGGAGCTTCATCTGGACCAATACGTTGGTAAGCTGTTGGACAAAACTAACCCGCGGGCGAAGGAACATGGTTTGACCACCCTGCACATGGATAGCTGGGAATCCGGTGCCCAGAACTGGACGCTTTCTTTGCTGGACGAGTTTAAAAATCGGCGAGGCTATGATGCCAAGCCGTGGTTGCCTGTTTACACCGGACGGGCGATCCAAAGCCTTGAAATGTCAGAGCGCTTTCTCTGGGACCTCCGTTTGACTGGGCAGGAACTTGTATTAGAGAATCATGCGGGTGTCGTGAAAAAATATAGTCAAAAACACGGGCTCTCGCTGTCGATCGAACCCTATGACATGAATCCTGCAGGTGACCTCGACCTCGGTGCAGTGGCGGATGTACCGATGGCGGAACTCTGGAATAACGCACTGGAGTCAGCCTACAGTTGCTTTGAATCCACATCAATCGCGCATGTGATGGGAAAGCCGATCGTTTCCGCTGAATCATTTACCTCCGTGGAGGCCCTCGATGCTTATCCGTGGTCGTTGAAAAACCAAGGCGACTGGGCGTTTAGTTTGGGCATCAATCGTCTGGTGTTTCACACCTTCGCGCACCAGGCGTTAGGTGATGCCTACAAGCCCGGCATGACCATGGGACCTTACGGCGTGCATTGGCACCGGAACCAGACCTGGTGGCCCATGGTTTCTGCTTACCACCGCTATCTCAGCCGCTGCTCCGAACTGCTCCGCCAAGGAGTCCATGTTTCCGACGTGCTATACCTAACTCCTGAGGGTACGCCCCATATTTTTCTACCCCCACCGAGTGCGTTGGAGGGGAGCGGCAGGCTAGCGGACAAGAAGGGCTATGGTTTCGATGGATGCTCTCCGAAGATTCTCATGGCTAGAGCTGAGGTGAAAGACGGTCGAATCGCATTCCCCGGTGGTAGTTCGTATCGTCTGATGGTTTTGCCGCAAGTCGCAACGATGACCCCGGAATTGCTGGTAAAAATTCGAGATTTGGTGAAGAGCGGTGCCACCATTGTCGGCGCACCACCGCTCAAATCTCCCAGTTTGGTGGGCTATCCCGCCTGCGACGATGAGGTCCAAACGCTAGCAAAGGATCTTTGGGGGAGCATCGATCAACAAAAAACGGCGACCCAGCGCAATTATGGAAAAGGCGTGGTCCACTGGGGCGGCGAACCGATGGCAAGCGCTCAACTCTATCCATCCCACGACCTAACAGCCTCCTTATTGCAGGGCATGGACGTGAAGGAGGATTTCACCGCAACAGGTCCCGTGCGCTACGGCCACCGACGGACCTTAGATCGGGATATTTATTTTATCTCCAACCGGACGGATGCGCCGATCAAAGCGGACTGTCGCTTCCGGGTCAGCCACGGCAACCCGCAACTCTGGGATCCCGTGACCGGCGAACAACGACCACTGCTAGATTTCGAGCGTCGCGATGGTCAAACGGCTGTTCCCATTGATTTCGCCGCGTTCCAAAGCTTCTTCGTCGTGTTCGATGGGAAAGATAGTTCGCTAGCGAAATCGGGAGAGAATTTCCCGGAGACGAAGCAGGTTCAGGAGTTTTCCGGTGCGTGGGAAGTCGCGTTCGATCCGAAGTGGGGCGGACCGGAAAAGGTCACTTTTGACACCCTGCAGGATTGGACCGCGCGACCGGAGCCAGGAATTAAGTATTATTCTAGTATCGCCACCTATCGGAAAACAAGCAATCTCACGCAGATTCCAACCGGAAAAACCTATCTCGATTTGGGAGTGGTCCACGACATGGCGCGAGTCAGGTTGAATGGCAAGGATCTCGGTGTGGTGTGGTGTGCGCCGTGGCGGATCGAGGTTACCGGCACCATCAAGGTCGGCGATAACTCGCTTGAAATCGAAGTGGTGAACCGCTGGACAAACCGCCTTATTGGCGATAAGCAGACTGCTGACGCTAACGTGCGCACGGTGGAATGCCCACCTGGTTTCCTTGGCGGGAAGCCGATCAAAGCCGGCCGCTACACCTTCACCACGCATGACCCTTACAAGCGGGATTCACCATTGCTCCCGTCCGGCTTACTCGGACCGGTCACCCTATCAACGATCAACTAAACTAATCTCATGAATCACCTACGCAAAAAGATAGAGCTAAAGTTACCATTAACCCAGTTGGCGTCGCCCCGAGAAAAATGGCAAATGTCCTGCCTCGAGATTTTACCATCTGCCAGTAAATTTCAAAATGAGCGCGTCAATCACGACTCGCAATGTTCACGAGTCCTCCGGCAGGCTCGCTCATTCCTGCTAGTTGCCTTCGCTTTACAAAGCGGTCACATCCATGGCGCTGAGATCGTTAACGCCGGTCCTGTCGCCGTAAAAGTGGCAGATACCAAAAGGGCAGACGACCGACTATCCCCCGCTGCGTTTGCTGAGCCGCCGATCAATTCTAGACCCGGATGCTTCTGGGATTGGCTCAACGGAGCCATGACCCCAGAGCAAATCACACGGGATTTGGAGGCGATGAAAAAGGGTGGGATGCGCGGCGGCGAGATTTGGGACGTGCAAGCCATGGAAGATCCAGATGGACGGATACCTGCCGGGCCTGCGTTTCTCGGGCCGGAGTCCACGCGGCTCATCGTGCATGCCATCCGCGAAGCCGACCGCCTCGGCTTAGAAATCGGTATCATTGCTTCAAGCGGATGGAATGCGGGCGGCAGTTGGATCCCACCGGAACATGCCGGTAAGGGTCTCTATCAGTCAGCTTCCCCGGTGACCGGCCCACAAAATTTTCACGCCGCATTGCCCCTGCCCGAGCTACCCGCGAATTGCCCGAAAGGGGCAGACGGACGTCCAGCCTATTTACGTGAAGTCGCCGTGCTGGCGGTGCCCAGTGACAAGTCGAAATCACTGGCAAATGTGAACCAAGTGATCGACTTAACGAAAATGACCGATGCCGATGGCAAATTGCGCTGGGAGGTGCCAGCGGGCGATTGGACAATCCTGCATTTTGTCTCTCTGAATCACGGCCAACAGTTAATTGTGCCGAGTCCGAATTCCTCGGGGCCGATGATCGACTTCTTTAATCCGCAGGCCACTGAGTTTCATCTCAATCATATTTTCACCACCATTCTCAAGGAACTGGGGCGCAAGTCGTTCGAAGGGAGCAGCTTCAAGACCCTTGAGTTTGATAGCATGGAGCTCGAAGGATTCACGCCTTGGAGCGAGAAGATGGCCGCTGAATTCGAGCGCCGGGTCGGTTATTCGGTGATCCCATTCCTGCCCGTGCTCGCTGGGTGGAAATTGGCGGATGACGCTGCCGAGAAGCAATTTCTCTACGATTGGCGCAAGCTGGTGAGCGATTTGTTGATCGAATCGCATTACGTCACTGGCCAGAAGTTTGTCGCATCTTATGGCGTGAAGCTCATCGCCGAGGCGGGTGGTCCTGGCCCACCGATCTGGGGTTCCAATCCGGTGGATGGAATCAAGGCACTCGGCGCGGTGGATATTCCTCGGGGAGAATTTTGGAATCGCCATCGGGACATCACCTTGGTCAAGGAAATCGCTTCGGCCGCACACGTTTACGACAAACGGCTAGTCGATGCGGAATCGTTCACCACTTGGCGACGCTGGATCGATGGACCGCTGAACCACAAAGTCCTCGCGGATCGGGCGTTGTGCGAAGGCTTGAATTGCTTTTCCTTTCACACTTTTGCCAGTTCGCCGCCCGAGGCAGGCCTTCCGGGTTGGGCCTATCATGCGGGCACGGATGTCAATCCATCCGCCACCTGGTGGCCGATGGTCCGCGGGCTGATGGACTACCTCGCGCGCTCCTCCTACATGCTCCGCCAAGGCTGGTTTGTGGCCGATGTTTGCTATTACTATGGGGATCAAGCTCCGAACTTTTTCCCGCCACTCTGCGTCGTGCCCGAGAAGCCACTGCTGGACGGGCTTAACCCGACCAACGATTATGACGTCTGTTCCTCGGAAGTGATCCTGACCCGGATGCGGGTGGAAAATGGCAGAATCGTGCTGCCAGATGGGATGAGCTATGCCGCACTCGTGCTGCCCGAGCAGGATCACATCCCAGCGGCGGTGCTCGCGAAAATCCACCAACTCGTGGCCGACGGAGCCACAGTGATCGGCCACATGAAGCCGACCCGCGCTCCCGGCATGAAAGACCAGAAGGCCGAAAGCGAAAAAGTAGCGCAACAGGTCGAAACACTTTGGGGGAAAAATGAAGGCGCGGACAAACCACAGAACCCCGCAGTTTTGACCCGCAAGATCGACAAAGGTCGCTTCATCATCACCCAAGACCGCAGTGCGGCGCTGCGGGAAATAGGCATTCTCGGAGATTTTGAAATCGTCGGTCACAGCGAGAAAGACCTCGGCCCGCTCGACTTCATCCATCGGAAAACGACCGATGAGGAATTCTACTTTGTCCGGAACAAGACGACGACTCCACAGTCGTTGACCTGCCGTTTCAGAGTGGCCGCAGAATCCAGAGGACTGGTGCCTGAGTTATGGGATCCCGATTCGGGACTCCGCACAGCTTGCAAGGATTTTAAAACTCTCGCCAACGGCCAGACCGAAGTGCCGCTGACGCTCGGAGCATCCGGCTCCGTGTTTGTCGTGTTCCGAAAAGCCGATGCCGCACTGGACACCGTAGTCCGCGATACTTTCGTGGCAGCAGAAACTCCCGCACCCTTGGCCATCGACGGACCATGGCAAGTCGAGTTTCCAGAAGGCTGGGAAGCCCCGAAAGAGACAACCTTCGACAAGCTCCAAAGCTGGACCGAGTCCACCAACGAAGGGATCCGCTTCTTCTCGGGGATCGCCACCTATCGCAAAACCCTCGAAGTGCCAGAATCGCTCGCCACGCAAAAGCACCTCTTCTTGGAGTTGGGAGACCTCGCAGAAATCGCTGAAGTCACGATCAACGGCAAGCCTCTCGGTTTCGTTTGGATCCCGCCCTATCGCGTTGATGTGTCCGGAGCGGTAAAGGCTGGCGCGAATCAGTTAGAAATTCGGGTTGCCAATCTTTGGGCGAACCGCCTCAACGGCGACTCCCTGCGTCCCGAGTCGAAGCGTTTGACCCGCAGTAACCGCGATCGGATTCAAACCGACCCGACGAAGGATGGTGGATTCGCGCTGGTTCCCGGCGGCAAGGAGCGCCCGGTTTTCACCACACTTCCGCCGCTGATGAAATCGGGCTTATTCGGGCCGGTGCGCATGGTCACACCCAAAGATTGAGAACTCGACAGGATCCCTCGTGATGGGAGACACGAGGGTCATCCATCCCATTCTTCCCATTCTTCCCATCAATCCTACCTCGCCACCTGGGGATTGAATAGGGTAGAAGGGTTGTGATGAGTGAGAATTTAAGAAATGGGAAAGATGGGAATCATGGGAATGATGATTCTTGTGCTTCTCCCGAGCGTATCTTGCCGACTCGTGGTGATTACCAGACGCTGCTCTCCTTCCAGAAAGCGGAGGTCGTCTATGACATCACCTTTCGCTTCGCTCACAAGTATCTCTCCCGTGGGGATCGCACGGTGGACCAGATGATCCAGTCTGCGAGA
>JANPAU010000352.1:0-5051 GCA_031430055.1 Akkermansiaceae bacterium
CGACTTTGCAGGGGTCGCCGCTTACATGGATATCTCCGCCCTGCGCCGGGCGATGAAAGAGGGCGATACCGTCAACGGCGCTTATCTTTCCCTCGATCACAAGCGCTGGGATGAGTTCATGCGTGGCCTCAAGGATACACCTGCCGCCGCCGTAGTGATGGTGAAGCGCGATCAACTCGCCGCCTTCCGCGATACCACGGGCAAGAGCATCGGCATCATCCGCAAATTGTATTTCGTCCTCGCCACCATCGTCGCCTTCGGGGTGGTCTATAACAGCGCCCGCATCGCCCTATCCGAACGCAGTCGCGAGCTTGCCACCTTGCGCGTCGTCGGCTTCAGTCTCGCAGAAGTGCGCGGCGTGCTCGTCGGCGAGTTGGCACTCTTGGTCTTGCTGTCGCTGCCCTTCGGACTCCTCTTTGGCCGTGGGCTGGCTTTGTTTATTATGTCCTCATTCAGCACGGAGACGGTCCGACTGCCCATCGTGATCCATTCATCTACCTACTCCATAGCGATTCTCGTCGTGCTAACCGCCTCAGCCCTATCCTTCGCGCTGGTCAGCCGGATGATCGGAAAACTCGACATGGTCGGAGTCCTCAAAGCACGAGATTGAGCCGGCCCACCCCTGCTCAACACAAACCAAGGTTGCTAGGATCGCCTCGCGCTCATCGCTTTTTCGGAGTTTTGATCGTTAGGTCGCACTTGGAGGCAGGCCCAGCCTCGGCCCGCAATCGGACACCAACCGTTCGACATCCTTCCCGGGATAATCCATGCCATCAAGCTTCGAAGCCTCGTTAAGCAGCACTGCGGCATGAGGCCAAATTGGCAACAACGAGCAATATGCGCCAGTGATTATTTGGATAGTTGAAGGCCGAAAAATAGAAATGCCGCTTGATCATGGAGTGGTCACGCTCAAGCGCATAAACATCCCGGTGTGGGAACCAATGGGCACGCTGAAAGTATGGACACCGCCACTCCCTGTGTCCGGCACTGGTATCCAACTTCCGAGATTCATTGTCGGACTCCAGTCCGCGCCGTAGGTAATGCCGTTCATTCCTACAGGTTCGGTGAAACTGACGACGAAGTTGCCACCGATCCGCTGCCCTTGCGGGAGCTGGATGGAAGCGCCGGAATTCGGATTCAGGTTGAAAGCGAACTCGAGGATGTTTTTAAGCCCGTCCTTATCAGGGTCGGCATTCGGGCCACTGATGAGCGGATCGGCGACTTGCGGCGGGGTGAAATTGGCGGCTTGCCAAATGGCATAGGCCGACAGACCTCCAGTCCAAACGATTTGGTCCACCCAGCCGGCGTCTGAACCAGCCGACAGGCTGCCATCCTTGACGTAGCGCCAGCGCAAGGTATGCGACCCGCCGGCAAGCGGATAGGTTTTCTGTAACCAGTCCACATTGCCGCTGATCCGTCCGGCTTGCAGCACTCCGTTCACGTAAAACTCGAGATAGTCGAAGCCAACTTCCGAGGATACCTTCCACCAGAAACTCAGGGTTCCCGGACCGTTCACCGTGGTTTGAACCCACGTGTCTTGGCTGTCGCCGATGAGTCCGCTCTGGCCCGCATCCACGGTATCCTGGGTGGTTGCACTCTGACCGAGCCATGGCGCGTCGTTCGTAGTGTTGAAGATCAGTGCGGGGGAATCCACGGCCAGCGGCAGTGGCACCACGTTGACAGCGGTAAGCGTGTAATCGCCGAATATTTCCAGACTGAACGGGTTATTGGTGTCGGGGCGCAGAAGCGGGAAGACCGAGTTCGAGGTGAAATGTCCTTCGCCGGAGGCACTACCGAGGTAGTTGATGATCTGGTCAACCCGCGTAGTCTCCGCCCGCTTCGGCCGGATGCCAGTGAGCAGCTCGTCCATGCGAGCAAAGTTGTAGATGTTGCCAATACCGACGCCGATGATTTGTTGCACGGTCAGGCCCGGCACGGTGGATGCGCCCGAGACGGTCTGCACAACGAGTCCACCATTGGCGGTGTCGCCCAACAGCTTGAAACTACTGTTGAAACTGGCGTGGCTGCCGGCTGCGGCAAAGAGTTCCAAGGCCTCTCCAGCGTTGTATTCGAATGCAGTCAATTCCAGCGGATAGGTGCCCGCAGCAAGGATGAGCTGACCAAACTTGTCACTGACGGCGTGTGTCGTGTCATCGGTGATGACCGTTAGATTGTTCACCTTCAACAGCAATCCTTCCGCGGCGCTGGTGCCAAACGTATAAGTGCCAGTGATGGGAATCGTCACGGTGCCCATGACTTTCACCGCGAAATCGTCGCCATAAGCGCCCGTTCGCTGCCAGCCATAAAACGCGTAGTTTGACAGCGGCGTGTCGGTTAGATTGACGATCGAGCCGCGATCGTATTTCGGCAAGTCGGGGGACTTTGCGACCGCGCCACCGACGGAGCTGAGAGTGAGGAAATATTTGGCCGAATTGACGTTGTTTGGGTTGGTGCCGTCCGTGAATTCCACGGCGTTGGTCACGCCGTCGCCATCGGGATCGCTGATGCCGGTGTAGGAGCCTGCTGATGGGAAATAGGTGAGTTCCCAAGCATCCGGCAGACCGTCGGCATCCTCGTCATCGGTGGCCGCGTTTTTGCCCAACATAGTCAGCACCACCGACTGGGGACTACCGGAGGCGTTGATCACCCGCAGGTAATAGTTGTGATTCGGCTGCCACGGCCAGGTGGTGGTTAGAATCTGGTTGAAGGGTACGTCCATGCCCACGCCACTCGTCCAGTGTTGGGTGCCGGTGATTCCGGGAATAGTGCCTTGCTCCACGCGAATCTGCACGCTGGCGGGATGGGTGGCGGTCCATTTCATCCGGGTGGCATTGGCCGGTACGGGGATCCGATAGAGGACCGAGGCACCGGCAGGCACGCTGGTGTTGATCGTGCCATTGTAGTAATCGAGATCCGGCAGGATTCCGACGCTGCCGCCACTGGTCGCGCAACTCAGGCTGAATGCGGCATCGCTCGCCGCCCGGAAGCCGGCGTAATAAGTGTGGCCGGGGCGGAGCGGCGGTGTATTGAACGGATAGATGCCCGCAGCATCCTGACCGCTGCTGCTGTAAGGCCCTTGGTTTTTCCCGTCGCCATACCACGTCCGCAGGCCAGTGGTGTGCCCGACGCCATAGTCAGAGGTTTCCAGACCATCGGCGCTATTTCCCGGTGGAACCGTATCGCGCAGCCACATGTTCACGTCCCCGACTTGCTGGCTGAAGGTAAGGCTCCAAGTGTTAGGTGAATCTTCGGGCACGGTGAAGCGATAGTAGCGCCAGTCGCGTCCCACCAGGATTTGACCTGCGGCGTTGCCGCCGTTGAGCGCGAGATCGTTAACCTGGCCGGTGGAAACCCTGAGCCGGTAGCGGGCGTTGCTGGCCCCGGAGGCTTTCACTCCAAGATACCAACGGCCGGCGCGGAGTTGTTTTTCGTTGCGCCCATTGAGCGGCACCCAGTTGCCGTATTCACTCGCCGTGCTGGTGAGCGAGCGATGAACCAATGAAATCCCGCTCGGGCCGGCGCTGTTGTGATCGGTCGTGGGCACGCCGTCCTCGCGGATATATAGATTGGGATTGCCATTGATCGCCTGGAGTTCGGTGCGCAGCAGTCCGGCATTTCCCTCCGGCACGTCGATGGCGTAAAATTGCCAGTCATCCTGGCCGATGTCCACGCCACGGTCGCCGGGCAGCGGGTTGCCAGCGCTGTCGTTGCCGCTGTCGCCAAAAGTGGTGTTGTGGCCGAGCGGCATCGTCCACACCGGACGCTCCACGGTGACGGGCTGGCTGGTGATCGTATAGTTGGTCAGGCCGGTGCCTGTGACTTCGACAAACCAAGTGTCGCCAAGTGTTAGGAATGGCGGCACGATCAGCGCGGTATTTCCGGACACGGTGATCCCGGTGCCGGGATTGCCCCAGGTCTTGTAAATCCTCAGGGTCGTGTCGCCTTGAAGATTATTCATCTTGATAAGCCAGCCGATCACGGGCTGGCCGCTCAGTGTGCTTGGCACTGCCACTTCGAAGAAGTCTTTCTGGGTGTCGAGAAGTTGGCGGGTGGCGGCGTGAGATTGGCCGTTGCCGTTGAGACTCGCCGCATAATTCAGTGGTAAACGCGGCACTTGCCGAATCACCAGATCCGCAGTGGCGTCAGGGTAATTGGCACTCACCAATTCGGCCCGCACTGTTAAACTGTAGGTGCCTGCTGGCGGATTGGTAATGGTGATTAAATTGTCTTCATAGGTGCGGGCCAGGCCGCCCCCAGTCACGGAATACTGGCCTGAATCGTAACCATAGTAACCGCTACCGTTCCCAGTGAGGCCTGGCTGGCAAATGCGACTACCGCCGATCAGACTCATCACCGGGTTGCCCACCCGGTTATCCAACCGCAATTCCAAAGCGAGGGTTCCCACCGGCACGGTGAACTCATAAGACTTCACCTGCGCCCCGACCAAGCTCACCGGCTGGGTGATTCCCGCCAGCGATGCCGCACCCAGGTTCGTAGTTCCCAACGCACCCATACTGGTGAGCAGCCCGCTGCTGGTGCCGGTGCCGATGGTGCTGGTGTTAGGCGGGTTCACCCCTTCGCTGACCACTGCCATGTAATAGTCACCGGCCACGATGAAGTCCTCGTTGTTAGACGGAAGAACCAGATAGCGCTCCGGTCCAGCCTTCTGGATCTTCACCTCCCGGCTGCCACTGGTTCCGGCATTGTATTGTACGCCCGCATCGCCGTAGGCACTGCCCTCCAGCGCGAGGAAGTCGGGCACGGTGCCGCGCCTCACTGCCATCATCATTTCACCAGCGCTTGGGGCCAAGTTGAATTCCCAGCTCGGTGTGTTGGCCGGGATCGTCACCTTGAAATAAGCCGCCTCGCGTGGGACCAGATTGGTGATTGGGGTGGTGTTGCCCGCCGCTGGACTGAAGTTTGCCACGGTGATGCTCTGGCCGGTGCCAATGCCACGGCTTTCCACCGTGTAGTCTGCGGCGATGGAGGCGTGGCTGTTGAAAACTCCGACGTAGTAGGTTCCCGGCTCCAGCGGACGGCCCATCGCCATC
>JANPAU010000353.1:0-3127 GCA_031430055.1 Akkermansiaceae bacterium
TCCGGGACGAACGGATGCTCAGGGGCGAGCACCATGTAGGTCGCGCCGAAGAGGGTGTCGGGGCGGGTGGTGAAGACTTCGATTTCAAATTTGAGATCTGAAATTTCAAATTTCACAGACGCGCCCTCGCTGCGGCCGATCCAGTTTTTCTGGAGCAGCTTGATGCCTTCCGGCCAATCGAGTGTATCGAGTTCGTCGATGAGGCGTTGGGAATACTTGGTGATCCGCAACATCCATTGGCGCAGCGGGCGGCGCTCGACGGTGTGGCCTTTGGATTTCCATTCCTCGACTTCTTCGTTCGCGAGCACGGTGCCGAGGTCCGGGGACCACCAGACGGGGGTGTTGGCGACGAAGGCGAGGCGCACGTCGTCGATCTGGTCGCGGGTCCACCCCTTGGCTTCGAGCTCGGCGATAGGCTTGGCCTTGTTGTCGATTTCGCAGAAATAAGAGCCGTAGAGTTGGAGGAAAATCCACTGCGTCCAGCGCACGTATTCCGGATCGGTGGTGGCGATTTCCCGGTCCCAATCGTAGCCGAAACCGAGCGACTTCAATTGGCGGCGGAAGGTCTCGATATTTGCCGCGGTGGTGATCGCTGGGTGCTGGCCAGTTTTGATGGCGTATTGCTCAGCAGGCAGGCCGAACGAGTCATAACCCATTGGATGCAAGACATTAAATCCATTCATCCGCTTGTAGCGACCGATGATGTCAGTAGCCGTGTAGCCTTCCGGATGGCCGACGTGGAGGCCCGCGCCACTCGGGTAAGGGAACATGTCGAGTACGTAGTATTTCGGCTTGGAAGGGTCGAAATCGACATCGCCGGGGCCGGGAGTGCGGAAGGTCTTTTCGACATCCCAGCGGGCTTGCCATTTGGGTTCGAAATCGCGGAAAGGAAATGGTTTGCGGGCGTCTGACATGATCGGAAAGGGACATGGAAGATGTAGGAAGCCTTTTCCAATGAAAAGAAAAACTCCGCTGCGGAAAGCTGACAGACTGGCCTTTTTGTCAATTGGATAAATTAGACGAAAAAGGGTGACCGCAGGGTTTTTAATGACGGATCGAAATAATAAAAAAGCTTTCTTGCAAACGCCTGCCTTCCTAGTCGAGCCGTGAGGGTCCCTGGCGACCCGAATGCTAGATTCTTTCAACAGGCTTGATACTTCAGCTCGCTGATGGGAAAACCAGATCTGCCCGCTATGGACCCCATCGAAAAAGCTAATTCACTCATCGAAGCCCTGCCGTATTTGCAAGCGTTCCGTGGAAAAACGTTTCTTATCAAAATGGGCGGTTCCGCGATGGAAGATCCAGATCTGGTGTCGCGTGTGATGCGCGATATCGTCTTTCTCGAAGTCGCTGGCATCAATCCCATCGTCGTCCACGGCGGTGGCAAGGCGATCTCTGCGGCGATGGAAACTGCCGGACTTGAGGCGAAATTCGTCGGCGGTTTTCGCGTCACGACGGATGAGGCGATCGACATCGTTGCCCGCGTCTTGTCCGAGGAAATTAATCCTGGCCTCGTCCGCATGATCCGCAACTTCGGCGGGAAAGCGGTAGGAATTCCAGGAAACGATGTCTTTCTCGGCGAAAAGATTAAAGGCACTGATGCGGATGGCAAACGCGTCGATATCGGCCGCGTGGGCGAGGTGGTGGGCTGCCAAATGACCCACATGGATGCCGCCCACCGGGCTGGAATCGTCCCGGTGATTTCCCCGCTAGCCGCCGAGCTCGCCACCGGTAAGCCTCTGAATATCAATGCGGATTTAGCTGCGGCTGCACTGGCGAAGGAGCTTCGTGTGGCGAAATTAGTCTACCTCTCCGATGTTCCCGGACTACTTTCCGATCCCAAAGACCCTTCCACCCTGATCAAATCCGTCACTCGCAAGGAAGCGGATGCCATGATCGCGGATGGCACGATTTCTGGCGGCATGATCCCGAAAATCCGCAGTGCGGTGGATGCGTTGAATGCCGGCGTCCGGAAGGTCCACTTCGTCGATGGCCGCTTGCCGCACGCGCTGCTATTGGAGATTTTCACCGACGGCGGCGTGGGCACCGAGGTTGTGCGCTGAGCTGCTCAAATTTTGCGCAGCGAGCCGGTCGAGTCACCGAAGCGCTTGTCCTTCACGCCGAATTCTTCGAGCATCCGCAAGTAAAGATTTGAAAGTGGCACGTCTTCGCCGAGGTCCACGTGGCGGCCTGGCGTGAAGGCACCACCGGCATTCCCGGCGACGACGATGGGAAGGTCGTCGTGGTTGTGGCGGTCTCCGTCGGAAATGCAGCCGCCGTAAACGATCATCGAATTGTGGAGCAGCGACTTGCCATCGACATCCGGCGTGTTCTTGAGCCGGTCGAGGAAGTAAGCGAGTTGGTCCATGTAGAACTGGTCGATTTTGGCGAGTTTTTCGATGTTGCCCTTTTTTCCATGGGGGGGGGAAATGGTGTGAAGGCCCTCCGAGACGCCGATTTCCTGGAAGATTCGAGTGCTGCCGTCGTGAGCCATCAGGAAGCTGGAAATCCGGGTGGAGTCGGTCTTAAAAGCGAGCACCATCATGTCCATCATCAGGCGGAGATGCTCCTTGTAGGATTCCGGGCTGCCGTCCGGAGCGGGCACGCCAGGGTCTTTTGGCAGGCCCATGGACTCAGCCTTTTCGATCTGCCGTTCGATCTCGCGGACGCCGGTCAGGTATTCGTCGAGTTTATGTCTGTCGCTGCGACCGAGGTATTTCTGAAGGGTTTTGGCGTCCTGCTGGACGAAATCAAGCATGGACTTCTTCGAGGCGTAGCGCTGACCGAGGCTGGCGGCACGCTCTTTGGAATCACCTGCACCGAAGAGTCTCTCGAAGACCGCGCGGGGGTTCGCCTCGGGCGGCATCGGCTGAGTTTCTGAGCGCCAGGAAAGGTTGAATTGGTAAGCGCAGGAGTAACCCGAATCGCAATTCCCGGAAACTCGCACGTTGTCAGTGCCAAGCTCTAAGGACGGTAATCGGGTCAGCGATTGGGCGGCCAGAGCAGCCACTTGGTCGGCGGAAATGCCTAGCTCGATGTCCGAGCCGGCTGTCTTGCGAGCGCGGGCGGAGGTGAGAAATGTCGCCACTCCGCGAGCGTGATCACCTGGCCCGTCACCACCTGCGCG
>JANPAU010000354.1:0-5027 GCA_031430055.1 Akkermansiaceae bacterium
CATGATGATGCCCATGCCTTCGGGGACGGCGAGTTTTTGCACGATCTTGCGCAGACGGAGGCGCTCCTTCGGATCCTCGATCTTGCGGGAAATGCCGAACTGCTCGGTGAAGGGCATGAGGACGAGGTAGCGTCCTGCTAGAGAGATGTTGGTGGTGACGCGTGGTCCCTTGGTGCCGATGGGGCCTTTGGAAACTTGGATCACAATCTCAGATCCGATCGGGTAGATGTCGGGGATGTCCTTGGAAGTGATTTTCTTCTGCTGTTTCTTTTTCCCCTCCCGTTGGATTTCTTCCAAGCCGCCGTCGAGGGCAGCGGGGATGGCATCCCAGAAGTGAAGGAAAGCGTTTTTATCGAGGCCGATGTCGACGAACATCGCCTTGAGGCCGCCCTCGATGTTCTTGACGCGGCCCTTGAAAATACCACCGACAATGTTTTGGTCGCCCTCGCGCTCGACGGTGTATTCTTCGAGGACGCCGTTTTCGAGTAGCGCCACTCGGCGTTCGAGTTTTTCGACGTTGACGATGATGCTGTTTCCGCGGGAAGGGTCAGGTTTGCCGATTCCGAGAAGTCTCTTGATGTGTTGGATCATGTTAATAATTTTAAGTAGGTTAGAGTTGTTGGAGAGTGATGAGAAATTAGTTTTCGGGGATGGGAATTGCTTTGGGAATGATGGAGCCCTCGGCATCGACCTCGGGGGTGATGGTAGGGGTGGGAATGATGTCGGGAGAGGAGGCGGTTAGAACTTCGGCAGGGATTTCACCGATTTCCCCACCGGTCTCGCCCGGAGCTTCATCGACGGTGGGGGCGGTGATCTGCGGAACGAGCAAGGGCGTAACCGCTGCCGCTTGCGGCGGTAGTCCCACTTCTCCAATCTCGACTGCGGCGATTGTTTCAGCAGGAATTTCGATGGTTTTCTCGAAGCGGTCGGTGTTGCCAGGCACTTTGGTCATGGGGCGCAGAGGGAGGCGGATGCCCTTCATGTCGCGGGCGAAAAGACCGCGAAAGACGAGGTTCACGAGAGGGCCGCAGACGCCACCGCCCGAGCCACCATTCTGAACCATAATGCAAACGGCGTATTTTGGGTTTTCGTAGGGGGCGAAGCTCATGATCCAGGAGTTGTTGGAGGGCTTGCCATTGTCGGAAGACTGGGCGGTGCCGCTTTTCGACGCGATGGAAACGTCGGTAAGCTTGACCTTGCCCGAGGTGCCGCCCGGCATGTTGGTGGACATCCACATGCCCTTGCGGATGAACTCGAAGTCGGCAGGTTTAATTCCTTCTTTGATGAGATCGACCTGGAGCTTCGGGGTGTCTGATACAAGAATTTTGCCGTCTTCAGATACCGCCTGTTTCACGACGCGGGGTTGATAGTATTTTCCGCCGTTGGCGACGCATGCCGCGACTGCACAGATTTGTAAAGGAGTCGCCATGGAGGTGCCCTGACCGATGGAAAGCATGGCGATTTCATGTCCCGTCATCGCGGCTTTCGGATAGGTAGCGCGCCAGACACGGCTGCCAGGCAACATGCCGGGATTCTCTGATGGAAGTTCGATCCCGGTGCGTTTTCCAATATTAACCATCGAGCAGCCCTCTACCAAGGCTTCCTTGCCGATGATGTTACCCAGAATATTGAAATAGGGGTTGCAGGAATGTTGAATCGCTTCTGCTAGGTTCTGACTGCCATGGGTTCCATTGTGTTGTCTAAAGATCCAGCATTTCACCTGTGCGGTGCCATAGGTGACGTAACCGTTGCAGGATAGGCGGGCATTTGATTTCCCCGCGAGTTGTGCCGCGATGGCTGTGGGGATCTTCATGGTGGATCCGGGCGCGAACTGGGAGATGGCGCGGTTCGTCAGCGGGGAGAGTTTGTTGTGATTATAGGCGTTGAGATTTGCCTGAGTGATGCTGAAGAAATCGTTAGGATCGTAGTCGGGGATGGACGCCATGGCGAGGACCTCGCCGGTGTTCACATCCATCACGACTCCGGCGGCGCGTCCGGCGAAGCGCAGGGTGTTTTCCAACAGGTATTGGACAGGCGCGTCGATGGTGAGCTTGAGCTTGGCACCGATGCCGGGCTTGGTGTAATCCGACATCCGGATGGTGCGACCCTTCTCGTCCTTGACGATGGTTTTCTGGCCTTCCGGACCGCGCAGGATCTCGTCCATGGTGGCCTCCACGCCGGCGATGCCTTTTTCATCGCCGATGTAGTGGTTGAATTTGCGGGTGGCGCTTTCTGGGACATTTCCTTTATCCCATTGCTTGAGATAGCCTAAAACGTGACTTGCGAGCGCACCATAAGGATATGTCCGTTGTGAGCGGATGCTCGGATAGACGCCGGGAAGTTCTAAGTTGTGCTCGGCGAACTTGGCAAACTCTTCATAGCTGAGGTCCGACCGATAGCTGTATGGAATAAGTCCACCGTGGGTGAGGAAATGCGTCCGCAATTCCCCGGCATTGAAATTTCTGGCGAGTTTGAGTTTCTGATCGCCAAGCACCCGGATGGGACCGTCCTTGACGATTGCGACGATGTCCTTCTCCGAGCGCTTGCGGGGAAGTCCGTTTTCTTTCGTGAGGCGTTGAATGGTCGGATCCTCGACGTGCTGGGAGAGATAGGCAGTGCGGATTTCGTCGAGGTTGAAGGCGACTTCGTAGTTCCGAAGATTGCGGGCGAGGGTGATGCCATTGCGGTCGGTGATTTCTCCACGGATGCCAGGTTCGCGCACGGTGACGGTGCGGTTACCAGGGACAAGTTGGAGGAAACTATCCCGCTGGATGATTTGGAATTCATGCAAGCGCGACAACAATACACCGAACCCAACGAGCACGAGGGCCGTCAGCAAGTAGAGTCGAAGTCGGTAGCTGGGTTCCATCGAGTCAGTAAGCGTGCTGGCGTTTGCGGCCAGCGTCGGGATTGATAGAATGGTCGCAGGCTTTCGCAATTCGGAATAGAAACCAGAACACGAAGGGCGAGAAGAGCATCGTCAGCAGTGAGGTGAAAAGCATTTGCATGACGGTGGCTTTGGAGAGGACGAATTCTCCCCGGACGAAGTTAATAATGGCATACTCAGCGGTGAGATAGAGGAAGATCGCGATGCCGGAGAGCATGGCGGAGAACTGCCATTTCCCTTGTTTGAAGAGCGGTTGAATCCCCTGCATCAGGAATCCCATCGCGCCGAAAAGCAGAATGGAGTATCCAAAGCGTAGGGACTCGACTTGCTGGGTATAGACTTCTGGATCCCCGCCATGCGGACCGATCGCACAATGGGCGTCCCAGAAAAATCCGCCGATGAAGGCAAGCAGCAACATCGTTGGTTGGCCGACGGTGACTGCGGTGCAAAGGAAAACCAGTTGCACTAGCAGAATTCGCGACTGGTGGATTCCGGTGAAGGCAGGAAGGAACTGCTGCACGACGAATGACGCTAGCAGCAGGAAAATGGTGATGACGGAGTAGCGGATCACGGCGGAGAAAGGGGATCTGCGGAAAGTACGACAAAAACCGTTCCAAGATCCGCGAAGTTTACCGACGGGCGGACGAGAGCTTCGGAATCCAGGGGGCCTTTTTCGACGGAGTCGATGGTTCCAAGTAAAATGTTAGGCTGGAAGATTCCTCCACGACCGGTAGTGAAAACGCGCTGTCCCGGATGGAGGGACGCATCGGTTGATAGAAAACGGAGACGTAACAAGGGGCTGCCGTCGAAGCGGCCGCGCTGGCCGCTGAGAATGCCGACTTCCGGCGAGCCTTCGACTCGGGCGGACACCTGGCATTTTTCATCGGTGAGCAGGAGCACGGACGAGCGGTTCTGGCCTTCGTAAATACGGTCGATTTTTCCGACGAGGCCTTCATTCGATAGTACGGCGAGTTGAGTTCCGATGCCGCTGCTCTGACCGGCATCAATGTCTACGGTCTGCCACCATGTCGTAGGCTGGCGGCGGATGACTTGGGCGGGAACCACGTCAAAATGGGTGTTCTTTTTGTAATTTAAAGCGTGGCGGAGTTTTTCATTTTCAATTTCCAGATCCCGGTAGCGGGATTCGATGATGCGCAAACGGCCGAGTTCGCTGCGGACTGCTTCCAGCTCGACTTCGGCTTCCTTGGAGTGGCGAGTTTCTAATAGAAAATCGCGAGCTCGGGTCTCCATCTTGGAACCGGATTTCAAAAATGGCGACATTGCCGAAAAGTAAAAATCCTGCACCTCACGCACCGCACGCTCGCTGCGGGTGAATGCCCAAACAGCCCCTCCGAGGAAGAGCAGCAGCGCGATGAGATTGAGCGGCTTCATGGCCGGAAAGGGGCCTCAGGCTCCGCTGTTAGCGGTCGGAGTTGGTGACCCGCTTCAGGAGGGCAAGTTCCTGAAGCGCCTTGCCAGTGCCTTCGGCCACGGCGCTGAGGGGGTCCTCGGCGATGTGGACCGGTAGCCCAGTTTCTTCGCGAAGGAGGCGATCAAGCCCCTTGAGCAAAGCCCCTCCACCTGCGAGGACGATGCCGCGATCGACAAGGTCGGCGGCGAGTTCTGGAGGGCAACGTTCGAGAGTGGTGCGGACGGCGTCAACGATGGTGCTGAGTGGGTCCGCCATGGCCTCGCGGATTTCTTGCGAGGTGATGGTGATCGTTTTGGGAAGTCCTGCGACAAGGTCTCGTCCCTTGACCTCCATGGTCATTTCCTTGGGCAGGGGAGCGGCGGATCCGAGCCGGATTTTGATGTCCTCCGAGGTGCGCTCGCCGATCATCAGATTGTAAGCGCGCTTCATATACGAGATGATCGCCTCGTCGAGTTCATCGCCCGCGGTGCGCACGCTGCGGGCGTAAACGATGCCGGAGAGGGAAATGAGCGCCACCTCGGTGGTTCCGCCGCCGATGTCCACGATCATGTTTCCAGCGGCTTCTTGAACGGGGAGTCCCACGCCGATTGCCGCCGCCATCGGCTCCTCGATCAGGTAAACTTCACGAGCACCCGCTTGCTCGGCAGATTCGCGAACGGCTCGGCGCTCGACCTCGGTGATGCCGGATGGAATGGCGATGAGTACGCG
>JANPAU010000355.1:0-3877 GCA_031430055.1 Akkermansiaceae bacterium
TTTTTCGGGGGCTGCCTCCATTTTCTGGAGTTTCTTCAAACAATGCTGACTGACCTTCCTCGGTGCGATGAATCATCGTGATGGGTGGGGGTGCTGGGTATTTTGACGGGTGATAAGGTGCATATCCCCAGCCCGTCGCCAGCAATAGCAATGCCAAATCGTGGTCTCGAATCTTTAATCGCTTTAATCAAGATACGCTTACTATCCTCATGGGTTTCAGGATGGCAATCCCAAAGTTGAAATCGCTGAAACGGCGGGAAAAAACTGCGTAAACGGCCTTGGGGCGGACGTTCTCAGTGGTCTTTCACATGCTCGCGAAGGATTCGATTCACCTCGGTAATGCCGAGTGGATGTTGATTGGTCCAGTGGTGGCTGGGAATAATCAGTTCGCTCTTCGCGCCGCCGATGTGACTACTCCAGTAGGGCACGATGCCATCAGTGCTGACCGGGCGTTCGTGGTCGAGATTTCCTCCCTTGCCACGGTCGCCGATGATGGAGTGGTAGGGGATACCTTTCACCAGTGGGATCTCTGCGAGAGTGGTGACGAAGCGATTTGTGGGTTTGAGGAAATCGATGCTATTCGGCAGGCGGTTCAAGTTCGCCCCGGTGGAGTCCGGACTGGCAAGTGAGAGCACGGTAGGCCCATCTTCGATCATATAGTTCGGGTCGCCAATGATGCGTCGTCCAAGACGACCGATGAAGTTAGAAGCAACATCACTGCCTCGATGGGATGCCGATGCAAAGATCACACGAGAGACATCCTTGCGGTGCTCGAAGATCAGCGCGTCACTCATGATCTGCCGAGTTTCCCGGGTAAATGGCATTTTCAACGGTGGCTGATCATAGAATGCACTCCATAACTTGGTGCCGCTGTCGGTAATCAAAGTACGACTGATCATGCCTCCCATGCTGTGGCCGATGACAACGATTTTCTTATGGTCCGGATAGTAAGCGGAGATCTCGTCAAGGCGACGTCGCAGGACTGAGGCGGTGAGTGGATAGGGATAGGCAGTCGGATAGCTGAAAAACCAAAACTGATAGTTTTTCCGGATGAAAGCATCGCCTCTGAGTGTCTGGATCAGCGGTGCCCAAGTGGCTTGAGAGTCGCCAAGGCCATGGATGCAGAGGATAGGGATCTTCGTGGGGTCATAGGGTTGGAGTCTTGCTAGACGAATTTTCCCTTCAAATTCAGAGGGATTAAATAAGTTATTAAGTTCCTTCCTGCGATGGTCTTGTCTTGCCAGAGCTAAGGCTACGGGTGCGGTGAAATCTGCGGCGAGCGGGTGGAAGTGGCCGTTCAGTTTGATGTCCTCGACGGTAAGTGGATCGAGGAATTCTCCAGTGACTTGGTTGCCCTTGAAAGCCATTACTCCGGTCATTCCGTAGAAAATGTTTCCTCCTTGAAATGGCTCGTTTCTCGGAAAGCGCGTGTCATCGCTAACCACGACTAAAGGTGCGCCGAGACCCTCTTTGAGAGTACGCTGGATAACGAGTGAACCCCGGAACTCAAAGATATCCGCAGGGTGAATGTCGAAGAGAGAAGGATTCAACTGCGGTCGCGGATCACGCTTGATGGACAAACTCCAGACCTTGCTGGCACCGGAGCATGCGAGTGGTGCTTTCCATGGCTCGAGTCCATGGTCCTCAATGATCCCAAAAATACGTCCGACCGCGAAGTTGTAGTCCTGTAGCGCTTCCGCGTCACTTGGATGAGTCTGCAGGACGACGGCGGCATCAGAAGCAGCATCAAGAAAGCCACCTAGCTGAATCGACGGCGGTGGCGGAGGACGCTTGAGCGAGTGAGCAATGATTTCTCCTGCGGAAGTCGATGAAGCATGAGTCGGACGAACAACTCTAACCGTCGAGTAATGGCTGCAGCTTGTCGTAACAAGCAAGAGGCAGGATAGAAGGAAGAGTGTGGTTTTCATCACAAATCAGCACGAGGGTCGGTGGTGAATTGTATCACTGCATTCAAGAAGAGGTTAAGTGCCATTTCACAAGCTTTGTGGGAGCTTTTCGAAAACCTCAACGTCGTAAATGTGGCCAGATCCGGCGAGGTGAAAAGACCGGAAATTCAGCGGCGCGAGAAGATCTCGCAAGTGTCCCCGGTCACGAAAGTCGAATCGTTTTCCGAATAGTTCCAGAATCCGGATACACGAATGGTCGCGATAACTGTTGATGATTAGATTGCCGCTGTGAGTTGTCATTTCGCCAAGTCGTGCAGCAAGATGATGGGCGGTTATCTCTTCTTCGGGTTCGTGCAGTTTGTGTCTTTGCTCAGTGGTGCCGTGGGAACCACCTTGGAAATACTCAAGAATGCCGATGGCGGTGACGATGTTGTAAGGTGCATCGAAATGAGGTTTCGATGGATCGGGTTCTCGAAAGATATCCTCTGCAACGGCGAAAATTCCGTAGGTATGATCAGGGAGGTTGTGGTTGTTCCGAGTGCTTGCGAGCTTGGCGAGAAGACGATTGGTCTTGCGGGTGTTTGCGAGGTCTCTATCAGTGATCACCGCGGTGATGGACTTGGGATCGAAGCCATCTCGGATGAGCTTGTCATACGCGAGGATTAGACTGAGTCCAGTCCCAGCAGCAACCGCTTTGATGCGGACGGATTCGCCGCGATCGAGCACTCGCTTGGCCGCGTGATAGGTGGCCTGTGTTTCTAACACGAAGCGAAGTTGCACGTCCTTACTTTGGACGGATTCAAAAAAGATCCGATCCCACAACTCACCGTTTTTCCGAATCTCCGGAGACAGCATCATGTAGGGGCCGTTCATCGGGTCTCCGCCCTCGACTAGCGCAGCGGTTTCGCTCTTTGATGATGTGAGCAGCGCCTGGGCATAAGGATGACCGGAGCGCTCGAACAGAGGATTGCTGAAGAGCGTGACTGATTTGTCATGCTCGGAGAGTGTGGTTTTAGTGGTCCACCGCACGACTCGCTGAGCGACGCGGCCGATGAAAACTTTCCCTTTGTTTGCAGGCTGGGTGTTGTTCTCGTGGAAAATCGCAAGGCTCAAACTCCCGAGAATGGCCTCTGCGAAGTCGTGCTGATCTTCCGCGTAGAGCGCGGCGACGGCGGCCATCGGCTTGAGGTCGTGCATGGCGAGGACTACTTGAGAGTGCGGAGCGCTTCCGGGGTGAAATCACTGGCAGAGAAGGTCATGCCATGCTTGCTGTTCGAGCCTTCGATCTCGGTGATTGAAGCCTCCGAACGTTGTATGGAAAAACTCGATGCGACTGATTTGCTCGTATCGTCCTTGGACACTCGCGTGGTATCGATGCGCTTTGCCAGCTTGCCGGACTCCGAAAATTTCTCCACCCGCAAGGTGACCATGCGCTTGGTGTCGATCCAACTTTTTACTTTCGAGTAGTTCGCGCGGTCATTCTTTCCGGGCTTGGATTCAAGGAGTTGGCATTGCGCTCCACCGAGTGACTCCGTGCCGACGAGGGCTTGATTTTCCCATGCGAAGAAGTCTTCCATTAGATCAGCGTAAGAAAGATCGCTGCCGAAGACACCCTCTTTCATTTTTGCCGGCGTGAGCGTGACCAAGGAATCCGGCAGGGTGAAAACGGCACCCGTCGGAGCGTTCTTTCCGGACCTGCGCAGGACGAAGGATTCGCCCTTACGCTCCTTCGGCCAGAGGACTTGATAGAGGATGTCGGTAGAGTCCTTGGTGCGCTGGGATTTCACCTGAAGCTGGAGCGCCGTCTTAGTCCCGGCGGCGGGTTGATTGATGTTCATTTTCAGTCTCACCAAGGAGGAACCGTCCTGGAGGCCCGCACTCAATTGTGCGGCGAGATCTCGTGCGGAAGAGGCGGCCTCTTGGGCGTGAGTGGCTGATACAAGGAGCGCGGCACCAAGTAGTGCGTGGCG
>JANPAU010000356.1:0-6842 GCA_031430055.1 Akkermansiaceae bacterium
GCCACGCGCCGCGAAGAAATCCTGAAAAAGCTCCAATGAACCGCCAGATGAAAATTTCCCTCGTGCTCTCCATGCTGATTCTCGCCGCCGCCGCGTGCTATCACTGGCGTGGCTCTCAACGGCTTGCGGGCGTTCGGGAAAATTACACCCAACTCGCTGCGGAAACCGCCACCTTCGGGATCACCCTCGACCCCTCATACCCCAGCGGGCCCGCCCGCGTCACCCGCCGCGAACGCGAGAACAAGAGCAAGGATGTGGATGTTAATGCCATCGCCACTGATTTGATTGCCTTAGCCAAGAAAATGGAGGCCAGTGGAGACCGGCACTGGACATTAAATCCAGCCCTACAGAAGGGCATGACCGAGATCATGAGCCGCATGATCTCGCTGGATTCCGCGCAGTTGCAGACCCTCATCGCCGAGGTCCGTGCCGCCAAGGACCTCAAGGACGCGACCCGCCAGCACTTCATCAATTTTCCTCTGATGACTCTGGCCAACGACCGCCCGCAAGTCGCACTCGCTCTTGTTACCGAGTCGCCTGATTTCCTCAAAGACTTCGGCAGTATGGGGGCTTCCGTCATCTCATCCTCGCTCATCACATGGGCTAAGGACGATCCGATGGCCGCGCTTGAGTGGGCTCGGAAAAACGGTGAAAAATTCCCAGATCCTATCACCGATCAAACAAAAATCAGCATGTTAGCTGGCACTGCGGCGAATGATTCCAAGCTCGCCCTCAAGCTTATCAGCGAGTTCAAAATCAAGGACGCCCCCGCAGCACTTTCTCAAATCGCATCCTCAGCAACAACGCCGGGTGAGCGGACTGCTACCCTAACGGCACTCCGAGACTACCTCGCCGCCCTGCCGGACGAGGAGGCACGCAAGGCGGCAACTGAAAGGGCGATACGTGGCTTTACCCCCAGACTTGCGCTGGATGGATTCAACTCAGCCACCCAGTGGATCGCGGGTGCGAACCTCACTCCGACGGAACTCGAAAGCATCGCCGATTCCTTGAGTAACATGATCAAACCCGAAGAAACCACCCAATGGATCAACTGGATCAGCGAGAAGCTCCCCGCCGAAAAATCTGAAGCTCACATCCGTGACCTCATGGGGAAATGGACCGAACGCGACTACCAAGCCGCCGGTAAATGGCTGGCCAGCACCCCCGCCAGCCCCACCAAAAACGCCGCCGTCCGCAGCTACGCCGAGACCGTTTCAAAATACGATCCCGCCACCGCCACCCAATGGGCCATGACCCTGCCACCCGGCCCGGATCGCGACGCCACGCTCAAACACATCCAAGACCACCCGCCTGCGAAATAGCGGGGTGGCATGAAGCGCGGTATTTTACCGCGAATGGATGCGAAGGGGGCTCTTCAATTCTGTTCCATCCGATGTAGGGCGTGCCTCATCAAATAATCCAAAGACGCTGAAATTGAATTAGGAATGCAGGAAAGAGACCCGGTTCTAGCCCATTGACGTTGCAGATTTAAGTGTTATTTGGAGTGTGATGCAAACGAAGTCATGGGTTTTACCCCTTATCGTCCTCGGCTTGGCGGGCATCTGGTTCATGAATCAGCGCCAAGCGATTTCTGCGGTGAAAAACACGAATGCTAAGTTGCAGAAAAACATCGCGGTGGCCCGTGCTGCGTACTCCGGTGCCGCCCCCGTTCCCATCCCCGCGAAATCCACCAACCGAGTCCGAGCAGAAGCCCCAGATAGAATCCAGCAAGCCAACGAGCCGCTCGACTGGAAGAAAATCGCAGCCCAGTGCGAGGCCATGCAGGAAAACTATGACGCAGAAAAAATGGCTCGGCTCGAGAAGCGCTTTGAGCAGATGAGCACGGCAGAGCTGAGCGCCGCGCTGAAAAACGTCGCCACCCTCGGCCTCTCCGCATCATCTCACCGGCTTCTCATGGATAGCCTACTCACGCCGCTGGTGGCGAAGGATCCCGAGGCCGCCCTCACCGGCTACATGGATTTCCTTGGTGATAACACTTTCGGGATGGGCGGGCAACTTGCCGATGTCACCAAGAAATGGGCAGAAAAAGATCCGGCGAGAGCCGCTGCATGGTTCGCCGAGCAGGTGGCCGCGGGTCGATTCGAGAGCAAGTCCATCGACGGGAAGAATGATATCCGCGAAAAAATTGAAGGTGCCTTATTTGGCATCTTACTCGGCTCAGATCCTGCCGCCGCCGCCCGTAGCCTTGGGACCTTGGACGAGGAACAGCGGGTCCAAATTTTAGAAAAGTATTCAACTGAAGCGATCAAGGTGGAACACCATTTGGCATTTGTCGGAGTACTCCGCAGCCAATTGTCGGCACAAGCCCAAGCGAAACTTCTCGGTAAACAAGGCTATGAAATGGCGAGATCCAGTGATTATGCCCAACTTACGGACTTCCTACAGCGGATCTCTGCCACCCCCGCCGAGCGAGCCGCCTTCGCCAGCGAGGCGGCGATGGGAAGGATCACCTTAACCAGTTTCGGCCAGAAAGTCACCCGTGCAGACATCGACGCCGTGCGAGAATGGACCCGAGCCCAAGCCCCGGGCGCTTCCGACGCGATCACCGGTAAAGCCATCTCCGACGCGATCTGGAACGGCGGGAAAATCACCTTTACCGAGGCCTCCGAGTTGGCCCTCCAATACCACAAAGCCAGTGGGAATGACGACACTCTCAGCGCATTCCTCAGCAGCCGCTCCGCCTCCCTGAACCGCGAAGCAGCCCGTGGTCTCGCCGCCCAGATTTCCGATCCGGCACGCCGCGCGGAGATCCTCAAAAAGCTCCAATAACTCAGCTCATGAAAATTTCCCCAGCCCTCACCGCCGTCATCCTCGCTGCCGCAGCGGGCCTCGGATGGTATAATCACCAAGATCTAGCGAGCGTTCGCGAAGCCCAGGTGAAACTCGTCGCGGAGGCCACCACACTCGGGATTTCCCTAGATTCCTCATTGCCCAGCGATGGCGGCCGGGTGACCAAGCGCGGACGCGAGCGTGGCGGTGAAGACAAGTCGGCGATCGCTGCGGGCATCGCTGCTGATTTGATCTCCATGACCAAGGAGATAGAGATTCTAAAAAAACAAGGTGATCTAACGGTCGAAGCTGCATACCGACGCCTCCAAGAAGGCCTTGATCCCGCGATGTTACTTGATTCCTCACAGTTTAAGATATTCATCGCCTCGATTCATACGACTACAAGTCTCCCGGTTGAATCTCGCGACGATCTCATTGAATCATGCCTCGACCGAATGTCCGCTAAACACCCACAAACCGTGCTGGCAATCTACACCGACTGTGCAGATTTGATGGGGGATAAAAGCAAAGCGGATGGTTTCGCTTACCATGCGGCTAAGGCACTGGCGGCGCAAGATCTGGCCGCTGCCAGCCAATGGATCAGGGAAAATGAAAAAAATTTTCCAGATGATGGTAGTATTGAAGCTCTAAGGCATCGAGCGGTAGCGGAAGGTGCGAAAAGCAACCCTAAACTCGCCCTGAAACTCATGGCCGAGTTGGATATCCGAGACGACACGCATGTGATTGACTCAATCACCGAGGCAGCCACTACCCCTGCCGCACGGACGGCAAACCTCGCCGTAATCCGTGATTACCTTGCCACCTTGCCAGACGAAAAAGCACGGAATGAGGCAACGATGCGCGCGATAGGCAGTTTCACCCGGAGCCTCGAAACCGAGGGCTACGCCACCGCCACTCACTGGGTCGCTAACGAAAAATTCAGTCCAGCAGAACTCGAAAAAATTGCAGCCGAATTTCAAGACTTCCGGAAAACCGACGGCGCAGGCGCATGGATCGACTGGATGAGCGCAAATCTTCCCGCAGCAACCTCCGTCGGTCACATCGACAAGTTAGTCCGCAAATGGACCGAGGCCGACTACCAAGCCGCCGGCAAATGGCTCGCCAACACCCCAGCCAGCCCCACCAAGAACACCGCCATCCGCAGCTACGCCGAGACCGTTTCCACACTCGACCCCGCCACCGCCACCCAATGGGCGATGACCCTGCCGCCCGGCCCAGACCGCGAGGCGACGCTCAAACACATTCAAGGTCAAAGCCCTACCCAGTAGCGGCTGCGAAAAAAAGCTGACAAAATGCCGAGCCTCCGGCGTTTCACAACCACAACAACCCTTTCAGCTGCTTCGATAGGGTCCTAACTCGCTTGTGATGAATATCAAACTCTCCATCCCTCCTGTGCTCGCGCTCGCACTGGCAGGCATCTGGATCGCGAACCAGCACCAGTCCATTTCCGCCTTAGAAGACGCCAGTGCCGCGTTACAAAAGCACCTCGCGGCCGCCCGTTCCTCGAGTCCGGACACCGATCCTGCGAGCGCCAAATCCACAGCCGCGACCCAAGCCACGAAGACCAAGGTGTCGCTCGATTGGGAAAAAATCGCCGCCCAGCTCTTGGAGTCCGATCGAAGCGGTCTCATCGGCGACTTGCGGACGAAGACCCAGCTCCAGCAGCGCTTGCAGGCGATGAGTAAGGAAGAAATCTGCGCCGCACTCGACGAAATCGCCGCGCTCGATCTCCCCGCAAAATCCCGTGCGACACTCGGGCTTATGTTCATGGAACCACTCGCGGCGAAAGATCCTGAACTTGCCCTGACCCGCTTCATCGGCGGCGTTCAGGACGACTCGGTCGAACTTTCTTGGCAGCTCTCCAACATTCTCAAGCCATGGGCGATGAAGGATCCGGCCAAGGCTTCCGCATGGCTCGACCAACAAATCGCCACCGGTAAATTCGACAGCAAGTCGCTCAATGGTCACAGCTTTAGCCGCAACACGTTTGAGGCAACCTTGATCAATGTATTGCTCGGCACCGCTCCCGATGAAGCCTCTCGCCGCCTCGGCGCGATCACTCCAGACCAGCGTGCTAGTGTCCTGAGCCAGAATCCATTCGAACAACTCAAGGAGGAAAACCAACTGGCCTTTGCCACGTTGGTCCGTGGACAAGTGCCGGAAAAAGAGCAGGCTCAACTGATCGCGGAGCAAGCGTATGCCTTGAGGCGCCAAGAGGGCTACGCCGGAATCACCCGCTTTATGGACCGGATCGCTGCCACGCCAGCCGAGCGAGTGGCGTGCGTCGAGCGAGCTGCGGAATCGGTAACCCAATCGGTGATCCATGAGAGAAAAATCACCCGCGAAGATCTCGATGCCCTGCGCGAGTGGACCACCCGCCAGGCACCGGCCTCGTCCGACCGTATCACCGGCAATGCCATTGCCAGTGCGATGCGATACGGGGCTAAACTGGATTACGCCGCCGCATCCGAGCTGGCCCTCCATTATCACCAAGCCAGTGGCCACGACGATGTGCTCATCTCGTTTCTCAATGGTTCATCTGGCGGCGAAAACACCGAGCAAGCCCGAGCCCTCGCCGCGAACATCACCGATGCCAAGCGCCGCGAGGAAATCCTCAAAAAGCTCCAATGACCCGCCAAACGAAAATTTCCCTCGCGCTCTCCACGCTGATCCTCGTCGTCGCTGCGAGCTACCAATGGCACGGCTCTCAACGGCTTGCGGTCGTGCGGGAAAATTACACCAAACTCGCTGCGGAAGCCGCCAGTTTCGGGATCACCCTCGACCCCGCGCGCCCCAGCGATCCCGTCCGCATCACCCGCCGGGAGCGCGAGAACAAGGATGTGGATGCCAAGGCCACCACCGCTGATTTAATCGCCTTTGCCAAGGAAATGGAGGCCCGCGGGAGCTGGAACGGGCTGGGGGATGAAGCTCAGCAAAAGCGCACGACCGGGATCACGAGCCGCATGATTTCGCTGGATTCCGCACAGTTGAAGCTCCTCATCGCCGAGGTCCGGGCCACCAAGGATCTCAAGGACCAGACCCGCCAGAACACCATCAGCTTTGCTCTAATGACTTTGAGCAACGACCATCCGCAAGCCGTGCTCGCCCTCTTTACTGAGTCGCCGGATCTCCTCAAAGACCCCGGCGGAATGAGCGGTTTTATCATACCATCCTCGCTCGCCAAGTGGGCCAAGGAAGCTCCGCTGGCTGCCCTCGATTGGGTTCAGAAAAACGGCGAAAAATTCCCAGATCTCATCACCGATCAAACAAAAATCGGCATGTTAGCCGGCACGGCGGCGAATGATCCCAAGCTTGCCCTCAAGCTCATCGGTGATTTCAAAATCAAGGATCCATTGCATGCACTCTCCCAAATCGCATCCTCCTCCAAAACACCCGTCGAGCGGACGGCCACCCTCACCGCCCTCCGCGACTACCTCACCGCGATGCCGGACGAGAAGGCGCGCAAGGAGGCGACTGATAGGTCGATAGGCGGCCTCGCCCGTGGACTTGCGGAGGATGGATTCGCCTCCGCCAACCAGTGGATCGCCGGTGCAAATCTCACGCCGACCGAGCTCGAAAACATCGCTGATGACTTAAATTACCCCACCAAGAGCGATGAAACCGGGCGATGGATCGACTGGATCGGCGAGAAGCTCCCCGCAGAAAAGTCCGAGGCCAAGATCCGCGACATCGTGGGTAAATGGACCGAACGCGACTACCAAGCCGCCGGCAAATGGCTCGTCACCACCCCCGCCAGCCCCACCAAGAACACCGCCATCCGCAGCTACGCCGAGACCGTTTCCCAATACGACCCCGCCACCGCCACCCAATGGGCGATGACCCTGCCACCCGGCCCGGATCGCGACGCCACGCTCAAGCACATCCAAGACCACGGCCCGACTCAGTAGCTTGTCTCGGACTTCGTTCGTAAATCACGCTGCCCCTTTGTTTGCTAATTAGAACTTTATGAGAATCACACTAATCATCCCGCCGGTCCTTGCGCTCGCTCTGGTCGGCGGCTGGACCACCTA
>JANPAU010000357.1:0-2745 GCA_031430055.1 Akkermansiaceae bacterium
CTTGTCCCGACGATAGAAGAAATCGAGGCCATATCGGCACATGTCTCGGACCAGATCACGCTCGGCGTCGTTGAGTTCGTAGAGGTCGAAGATCGCCTCGTCGAGTTCGGCCTCGAGTTGGCTGATTTTGAACATCCGGGCTTCGGCACGCCGTTTAGCAGCCGAATCAAGCTCGCCTAAATCTGACGCTGGGACTGGTTGGAGATTCTGAAGTTCCGATACAATGCGAACGATCTGTTTCTGGCTTTCCCGGTCCTTACAGAAGGCGACCGGCAACCTGCTAGCAAAGTGAAGATGCAATTCATCGTGCCACATTCCCCATGATCCTGCGGTCAACCAATAGAAGTATTTGCCCAAGCTAGACCAGACAGTTCCAAGGAGGGCCTTCTCCTCATGAGTTTCCAGCCCCGAGAGCCTAAACCCTATGATCGAATTTCTGAAACAGAATGGCTCGGTTTCGATTCTAGCAATGATTCCATGTGTGCCAATTCCGCGTTTAAAAAGCAACCGATGCCCTTCGTAAACTTCTCTTACCCCACGACGTTCGATTCTTTTGGGAACATTGATGAAATTTCCGTCCAGAGAACCATATCGCTTCATTTGATTCACAGGAAGTTCCCGGAACTGTTCAAGCCACTCAGTATCCATTCCCGAATTGGCCTCTTTAAATCCTTGGCCTGGAAGGATGTTAATCGAAGCTCGATAGTTTGAGAGGTCAATCAACCGTGGGAATCGTTCGAGATCACGGATCAAACGCTCATCCCTGCGCCCGCCCCACCAATAAAGTTTCCACAAACTCTCATAACGCCTGCAATCATCCTGACTCAGACGGTGCATGTCCGTTTGCGCCACGATCACCGAACGAGTGTTCTCGATTTCCGCAGTGCGACGGGCGGACCAATAGGTGAATCGATGATCCTGTCTTGGTTTGCCTTTTTCGAAGATGGCGGAGATGAATGGCGAGGTTCCATCGCTTTCGCGCAACACTCCCTTGCGTTTTCCTGGGCGCGTTGGGTCGGCAAAGAAGATGTGGCGGACGTGGGCGAAGTTGACCACATGTTCTAGCTTACAGCGTCGGAGCCAGCTTTGGCGGAACAAGCGGCTGTTTTCATGTTGTTTGAAGAGCACGCCGGATGAAAGCAGGAGTGCGGCTTTTCCGCCGTCGGCGAGAAGTTCCAATGCCAGATGGACGAATGCCTGCGACAGTTCGTTGTCTCCGATGGTTCGCTCCGGATCCGCCGCCAGCCATTGCTTGGTGGTTGGCATGGCGGCACGGCCAAGCGTGTCGCCCGGTTTAACCTCTCCCCAGGGGGGATTCCCAACAACGACATCGGCTGAGGCAGGACCAAAATTTCTCCTGACCAAGGGATCTTCATGATCGATGGCTTCAAATGCGTTACCAGCGTAGAGGATATCGAGGTGTTGATCCGGGTCGCGTTTCTCCAGTTCGGGATTCCAGCGCAGATTGGGAAGTCGCCGGGTTTCGTTGATTTCCCGGGGGTTTTGGTAATGAAGGTAGGCGAGATACAGGCTGAACGCTGCAACGGGAACCGCGTCTGGATTGAGATCGATGCCACGGATCTGATCGCGAAGGATGACACGAAGCTCCCTTTGCGAAAGTCGGCGACCTTGCTTGACCACCCGATGCCTGACGATGCGACGAAAGGCTTCAACGAGAAATATGCCCGAGCCACATGCCGCATCCGTGATCCGGGGCCTTTGGTCAAGCAGGTCCGAAGTGAGTGTGCGGACCAGCAGAAAATCAGCCAGTGAGGGCGGCGTGTAATAGGAAGACTGCGTGTTTCCCTTGCCTCGTTTGGCGGTGTAGAACTCTTCGTAAATACTGCTAATCAGTTCGATCGGGATGATGTCGAAGCGGTAGGCGAACAGGAACAATTGATCTTGTTCCACATCATCGGCGGTGCCAGTCAGGAGGTTCCGCAACAGCTTCAAATGGCGAGCTTTGACTTCGCGTTGCTCTGCCGCCATCACAGGGAAGGTGTCGCCATTGAAATCGTCCGCCAATTGCTTGAAAAAGGCATAAGTGAACTCGCGATTTCCCAGAACGCGGAAGAAGCACAGGTTACTGTGTTGTTCCTCGGTAAATGCATCTAGTGGCGTATTTAGTATCTTTGCCCATGAGTCATTCTGACGTGCGATACCTTCAAAGTAATCCCTGACCAGAACTTCCCTGTCTTCCAAATAGCGGACAAACAGGGCCCGCCCGATCAGGGAGTGGGCTACCTCGTCCGATAGCCGATCATCTCCCGAGGTAAGCTGTCTGCGAACGATTTTGAGATCGTGAACCAGAGCGCGGTCGGCGCGAAAATAGCCGGTTCCGAATCGTTCATCGCCGAAGAGATTTCCCGACTCGATGCTTTCACGCCGGAAATCCGCGAGTTTGTCGGAAATATCAGCAACGGATCGGGCCAATTCGAGCAGGCGCACGTCGGATCTGGCGGCTTCGTCTTTTCCAACTGGAGGAGCCGAGAGTTTGTAAACCGCCAGTTCGCCTTCGCGGGCAAGGAAAAGAATCTGCGGCCTGGCCATACACCAGATGCGGTTGAAGAATTCTGCTTCCTCCGCGCCTTCTGGAAGGTTTGCCAGAACCAAGACAGGTTCATTTTCGACAAAGAACACGCTTTCAGCCTGAAGAGAATTCGCCAATTTCAGCCAGTCGCCCTTGTCCGTCCATTCATCGGAATTCTCGGGAGTTGGTGCCGACGTGGCGGGGAGCAAACAGCC
>JANPAU010000358.1:0-9838 GCA_031430055.1 Akkermansiaceae bacterium
TGCCGCCGGTGTCGTCGCCACGACGTGCGGCCCGGTGGCTGCGGTTTGGATTTCCACCTTCGCATTGGAGGCTGCATTGGCGAGCGAGGCGGTGGCTTGGCCGCTATTGCCATCGGCGGGGTTACTGGCGGTGATGATGCGCTCGCCGGGTTTGGCGAGGATCGCGAAGGTTCCGGAACCACCGGTGAGGCTGAGCCACGGCTCGGCAGTGACGCGGACGAGGGCCCCGGGGAGCAGCGAACCCCCAACATTCCTTACCAGGCCGGTGATGAGTGCTTCTGACTCGTTAATTTTGACCACGACATACTGGCCGGAGCCGGTGATGCCGGGTAATTTCGGGCCGCTGGCGGGTTCCGCGCTGGTAATGTTGCCTTGGGAGTCGGAGCGCAGACGAAGCGCAGGCTGGAGGCCAGATTCACTGCTGTTGTTGCCGACGCAGCGGGCGAGCACGAAGTTGGAATCAGGCGCGAGCTTTTGCGTGAGGGAAAAATCAAGCACCGTGCCATCGGCGAGCGGCGGCAGATTGATTTCAAAGGCCAACAAGGGCTGGAACTCGCCGAGAAACCGCGAAAGATTGGCGATGGAGAGCCGCCGGATTTCGACGGCGGACGGGCCAGCGACAGCACCTGCCGGGATGCCGATCCGCAGACCGGGCAGCGAGAGCAGTCCGCCATCCTGGGTGACGATTCCGCCGCTAAACTGATTTAAGGCGAGCACATCCACCTTGAGATTTGCCTCGGTGAGTTGGTCCGGGCCGAAGAGGATGCGCGGGCGCAAAGGAAAGCTGGCGGTAGCCGTGGAGGAGTTGATATCGCCGGGAGTTTGGTAGGCGTAGAAGGTGGCGTCGTAGTCGGGCGTCTTGAAGGCTTGCCCATCTCGCAGGTCGTAGGTTTCCTCGACATCGGCGAGGAACCAAGCACCGCTGGCAAGCGGCTGGGTGTCATTGGTAAAATCGATCGTGGCGGTCGCAGTGACTCGGGCGGGATCGAGGCTGGCCACGGTGGCGGCGGGATTTACCACTCCAGCGGCGGTGACCTCAGGAGCGACGACGGCGGCTGCACCCGCAGGCAGCGGCTGCCCGGCCTCGGCGAGAGCAGGATTTCCCGTAGGCAGGGTGTCGGCGATGACGACGGCGTAGCTACCGGGCTTGCGCAGGACCACTGCCAGCGTATCGCCGCCTGTAGAACTGTGCAGCGACTCCGCCAGCCAAACGGGTGTGGCGGTGGCGAGGTGAACCAAAACGAGCGGCCGGGATGGCAGGACGGCTTGCAGCAGTTTCACACTGGCCGCGATGTCGGCGGCGGATGCGGCCGGGGCATCGAGATGAAAAGCTGCGAGCGGACTCCAGCCGAAGGGCAGTGGCAGCGGAAGGTTCTGGCCGTGGAGATCGGTGAGGGCTACGGATACGACTTGTTCGAATGCTTCCGGCGGCACGGCGAGGGTGACGCGTTCCGCCGGGGATTTTACGGGCGTGGGATTGAGTAGGGAAAGAGTGGTGCGACTGGCGTTGAGCGTTGCCAACCAGGGAAAGGACACGACCTTGACGGCTCCCTGAGTGAGCGTGGTCTTGCGGAATGAGGTGAGGTATCCCGCGCGGGCGAAACTCCACGTGTGATCGCCCGGTTGGCCGCCGAGGGAAGTGAAGCCGGAGACGGAGTCGCTCTGGAAGATCCGGCTGCCGTCCGGTCCGCTCTGGCTCACCGCCACCGTGCCTAGTGGGTGGCCATTTCCGTCAAGTGTCCGAGTCCGAGCGAGGGCGAACGCCCCCGGCGGCGAGATTGGCACTTGGGTTTCCCGGGTCACCACGGCGCCACGTGGATCGGAGACCGTTACAACGACTGCGAATAGACCCGTCGTCGAATAGGCGTGCTGCGGGCTCACACCGGTTCCCTTGGAGCCATCACCAAAGTCCCAGGAAAACGTCAGCGCCTCGCCATCGGGATCCGTGGAATTACTCGCGTCAAAGGGGAGCGGCGAGCCCAACTGCCCGGAATAAGGCCCGCCGATCAAGCCGTCCGGGTCTCTGTTACGAATGCCGCGAATGGCCACCGCGTAGCTGACAGTCGTGCCCTCGGGACGCTCGAAGGTGAAGCTGAAGGTGGTCTCTGCTCCGACAGCCAGCCCGTTGCCGATGGATGTGGAAAGATCTCTGTAGAAAGTTTGATAAGGTGCCACGCCGACGCCGCCGAGGGCACCCGGCATCGTGAGGGCTGCCAGATTTCCTCCATGGAGAGGCGTGAAGGAAATCACCGCGTGCAGCGGAGCTTCCAGCAAGCGGTCGCTGGTATTTTTGATTTTCACATCCACCGTCGATGATAGCTTGCGGGTGGTGCGATTCAGCGCGGTCCGCTCATTGCTGGAAGCGATTTCGACACCGGTGGTCAGCAGCGGCGGGGTATCCGCTACCAGCAAACCGGAAAATGCCAGATACAGGCAAAAAAACGATGCGAAGGAGAAGGATGGAAGCGTCATGGAAATTTAGGCGAAAGACATGCTTGGACGATGGCGACGCAGGAGCAGCAAGGCCCCAGTCGGTAAAAGCAGGGCGAGCGGCCCCAGCTCCGGGACAACGGCAATGAGTGAGACATTGTCCACGGACACCACGCTGTCGGAACCCATGCCGTTGAGGTTGTAGAACTCGAAGGCGACCGTGGCGAAACCGGGGCCGCTGAAACCCGGCGCGGTGGTCCGGTTGAGGGTGAAACGCGTCCAACCAGCGCCTTTCGGGCTGAGACCGAACGACGCCCCTACGGCGGTGTTAAAAGCACCGGCAGAGTCAAGATCGAACAGCCCGACGGCTTGGTCAAAGCTGCCACCCGCAAGCGACGAGCCGAACGGCGCGACACCGATGTAAAGAGTCACGTAAAACGAGTCTGGCAAAAACCCCCCCGATTACTGATGGAGAGAGGCCATTAAACACATCGAACACCAGCTCCAAGCTGATGAGATCAAGAGGCAATGCGCCGGATTGAAAAATTGACGTCGGAGCCGCCACAGCATCGGAAAACACCGCCGCATCGCCGGTATTGAAAAGCGTGCCGGAAGCCGTCCAGGATGATAGTGAACCGGTGAAGCCGCCGTTGGTCAAAATCGCCGCCGCCCTCAATGGCTCAAACGACAACACCAGCACGATGGCAACCAGAGGGATGCATCGAACTTTTGAAATACTATCTGGGGGGTATTTGAACATACAGACGGGGAGATTCTACGATTTTGACTTTATGCCTATTAAAATTAGGCATAATTCAAATCAACTAATTCAGCGAACGACAGCCGTTTTCTGAAATCAAGTTTTAAATCCCCGACAGTTTAAAAGTCACACAAAGGTAATTTCAATTCCCGGCCTCGGAGCCAGTTAGCGGCGGTCATAGACGCGCCGCTACATTCTGCGAATGCATCGCCTTGTAAGCGGCGCACCATTTCGAATCCTAGTCCGGCCATCAGCCAATCCAATCGATCGAGATAGATAGATTGGCCCGATGACCATTCTAACCGCCACCGCACCACACGGTTGGTGAACGTCGGTATTCCCAACGGTCGCTTTTCCGCACTGCCATTTTTCACGCCACCGCGACTTCGATCTGCTTGTCCACGTCCTCGCGGAGGTTTTCAATGATGAACTCTTGACGATCCGGCGTGTTCTTGCCCATGTAGAAGGCTAACAACTCCTTCACGCCCTTGCCTTCTTCATACTCGACGTGGTCGAGGCGCATATCCGGGCCGATCATGAAGCTGAACTCGTCGGGTGAGATTTCTCCAAGGCCCTTGAAGCGGGTGATCTCGGCGGCTTTGCCCAATTTCGCTAGGGCTTTCTTCCTCTCGTCGTCGTCGTAACAATAGATGGTTTCCTTCTTGTTGCGGACGCGGAAGAGCGGGGTTTGGAGGATCCATAGATGCCCGTCGCGGATCATTTCAGGGAAGAACTGGAGAAAGAATGTGAGCAATAACAGCCGGATATGCATGCCGTCCACGTCGGCGTCGGTGGCGATGACGACTTTATTATATCTCAAATATTCGATACCGTCTTCGATGTTGAGCGCAGCTTGAAGCAGGGCGAATTCCTCGTTTTCATAGACGATCTTGCGCGGCAGGCTGTAGGTATTGAGCGGCTTGCCGCGCAGCGAGAAGACCGCCTGCGTTTCCACGTCGCGGCTCTTGGTGATGGAACCGGAAGCGGAGTCGCCCTCGGTGATGAAGAGCGTGGATTCTTCGCGGCGCTTGTGCTTGCTGTCGTAGCGGACGCGGCAGTCGCGGAGTTTTTTGTTATGTACCTTCGCCTGCTTCGAACGCTCGCGGGCGAGTTTCTGGATGCCTTTGAGATCCTTGCGCTCACGCTCGGCGGAAAGGATGCGTTTCTGGATCGCTTCGGCAGTTTGCGGGTGCTTGTGAAGGTAGTTGTCGAGATTGGTCTTGAGGAAATTCCCGATGAAGGTGCGCAGCGATTCACCATCCGGTGCGATACCTGCGGAGCCGAGTTTGGTCTTCGTCTGGGACTCGAACACTGGCTCCATGATCCGCACGCAGACGGCGGCTTCGATGCCGGCGCGGATGTCGGATGGTTCATATTGTTTTTTGTAAAATCCACGAATGACCGCGACGAGTGCCTCGCGAAACGCCGTAAGGTGAGTGCCCCCCTGTGATGTATTCTGGCCGTTGACGAAGGTATAGTATTCTTCGCCGCTCTCGGGCGTGTGAGTGAAGGCGATTTCGATATCCTTGCCGACGAGGTGGATCGGCGGATAGAGCGCTTCGTTTTCCATTTCCTCGCGCAGCAGATCGAGTAGTCCGTCCTTCGAGCGAAACTTCTTGCCGTTAAAGTTGATAGTGAGCGCCGGATTCAGATAAGAATAGTAGCGACACATCTTCTCGACGAAGGCATCCTTGAATTTCGCCTTGGCGGGAAAAATCGTGCGGTCGAGTTCGAAGGCGAGGCGAGTGCCGTTCACCCCGTCGTCGCGGCGGGGATTTTTCATATCCACCGTGAGTTGGCCCTTGGAGAACTCGAGTGCTTTCGTCTCACCATCGCGCCAAGCTTGAATCTCGAAAAAGTTAGACAACGCATTCACCGCCTTGATGCCTACGCCATTCAGACCGACGGATTTCTTGAACGCCTCGCTGTCATACTTCGCGCCCGTATTGATCATCGCCGCACAGTCGAAAAGTTTCCCGAGCGGAATCCCCCGTCCGAAATCGCGCACTTCCACGCGGCCTTCCTCGTCGATTTCCACGCGCACTTCCTTGCCGTGGCCCATGATGTGCTCGTCGATGGAGTTGTCCACTGCCTCCTTGAGCAGGATGTAGAGGCCATCATCCGGCGAGGAGCCGTCGCCGAGCTTGCCGATGTACATGCCGGGGCGCATGCGAATGTGTTCGCGCCAATCGAGGGATTTGATGTCGTCTTCGGTGTAATTTGCAGCCATGGAGAAATTTATTTCGGAGTTCTAAACGGTTGCTCCGTGGGACGCAAGGGCAGGAAACCGGATGACGCGAAGAATCCGCACCCGGCGACTGGTGTCGGGTGCGAAACGCAGCCGGTTGCGAGCACTCCCGGGAGTGAGGAATCAAATTACCTACCATGCCACACAAGGACAGACTTCCCTCGCCCGGTCTGCAGACCCGGAGGACGCCGAGAGCACGCAGGAATTTCAATCCTCTGTTTTCTCCGCTCGCTCTTGTTCAAATCAAAATCGAACTGGCCAACAGTGCCTCCGAGAATGACTATTCGGTTGACATCTAAGCCGTGGAACACATTAGTTCTACACGATTTATGAATCCGATTCGTCTCCTTTCCGTCGGTGAACAAGCTGTCAAACACCTCCGCAAGGGGATTCAGGAAGGCCGCTGGAGCGGACACTTGCCAGGCGTGGTGCGCTTGGCTGCGGAATGCGACGTTTCTACAGGCGTCGTGCGGGCGGCTCTCCGGCAACTCGAAGCTGAGGGCCTCATCACCGCTGGCGGCTTGGGCCGCTGCCGAAGCATCGTCGCCGGTGGCGGGGATCGCACCGAGTTGCGTATGCTGAGAATCGGTATCCTTCAGCATGATGCGAAGTTCGCCCAAGTCAGTGATCAAGGAAATCGGTCCGTCCTTGAGATCCAACGGAAGCTGGAAACGGCGGGCCACAGCGTTTTTTTCACCAACAAATCCCAAGCAGACCTCAAGCACGATGTCGGTCTTATCGCGCGTCAAATCGAAGCAACCCCAGCGGATGCTTGGATCGTTGTCTCCGGTTCAAGTGAAGTGCTGAAGTGGTTCGCCGAACAAACGGTGCCGTGCATCGCGCTCTATGGTCGCACGGGTGGTTTATCAATCGCCAGGACTGGTCCGGAAAAGATCCCGGCGTTGATTGCCGCCACGCGTCAGCTCATTGATCTAGGACATCGTCGGATTGTACTCATCGTCCTCAGTCCTCGTCGAAAGCCGACTCTCGGGCGCGCCGAACGCGCCTTCCTCGATGAACTGACTGCCCATGGCATCTCCGTCGGCGACTATAATCTCCCTGACTGGGAGGAGACTCCAAAGGGACTCACCGCCCTTTTGGAAAGACTTTTCCACACCACTCCACCCACCGCGCTGATCCTTGATGAAGCCCCGCAAGTTATTGCGGTCATGCAGTTTCTCGCCAGGCGCTGTATTCAAATCCCTGCACAAATCTCGATCGTATCCACCGATTCTCAAGAATCATTTGTTTGGTGCAATCCGCCCATCTCCCATACCATGTGGGATCCAAAACCGATTATACGCCATGTTGTGCGGTGGGTGACAGACTTACAACAAGGTAAACTGGATCGAAAAACCGTCAATTTTCCGGCGCAATTCATTCCTGGCGGGAGCATTGGACCGGCACCAAAAAATCACTAACCGATCAGCAACTCTGGCGGAATTCTGGAAGTCTGATGTGCCATCTTCAATTGTTGATCGAGCACAACCATGACATCGGCAAATCTAACACTTGGCGGACATACTCGCCTCCATCACCGTTCGCGACGATGGCCACCAACTCGCGGCCATCACGACTAGGGCTGGCTGACTTTCAGGCGGACGAATGTTTGTGATCCCTGATTCGGAATGGTGACTTTGACATGGTCCGAGGGGATGCCGGGCGTGATTTCTACAATGCCATCACTGGTCGCCGGGATGATCACCGGTGTCCAGCCTGTCAGATTGCTGCCGTATTCCACGACTTGGGTGGTGGCGGCTTGGGCTGCATCGTTGCGGTTGTATTCAAACACCCAGTCCGCCGTGGGATTCGAGAAAGTCGGCTGAATCGCTGCCGAGGAGGCCATCGGCGCGCCACCGAGGGCGAATTCCATGAGGTTGGAGAAACCATCGCCGTCCGGGTCATGCGAGGGGTCGTCGTTCACCCCGGGCGTGAGACCATGTCCGCCGTCGCTGGCCCAGGTTTCGTAGCCGGGTGCTGGATTCACGGTGAAGGTGCCGTCCACATATTGGATTGCGTAATTGCCCGCCGTGAATGTGCCGCCGGTGGCCTCGCTCGGTGTGAGCGGATAGGGCGCAACCGCCGCTGCCGCGCCGCCGCCCGTGCAGGCCAGGGTGACCGAGCCGATGGTTTCACTGTTCTGCAGGCCGCTGCTGGTGAACTGCGTGCTGCCGCTGCCGAAGACCACGGTCTGGCCGCGGGTTTTGCTCTGGTTGCTGGCCGTCACGATTAGCGAACAGGTATTAATGGTGGCAGCCGGCACCAGCGGTTGGGCCGCGAGCGAGTAGTTACCCGCGTGCGCACCGCCGAGGGCGTAGCCGGTGGCGGTGACGTCGCGGAGGCCGGCATTCGCGCTGGCGAAGGTGCCGCTGCCTGCGGTGATCGTCACCGTTTCGCCGCTCACGACACCGGAAAGCGAGCCGCCGATAAGGGTCGCGCCGGTGGTGGCGTCGTAAATTTTATTGCCCGCCGTCACTCCCGCGAGGGTGAGTGGCTTGGCGGTCACGGCATAGCCAAAAGCGGAGGAAACGCTGCTCGCGAAGGTGGCGTTTCCGCCGTAGCTTGCGGTGATCGAGTGTGCGCCCATGGCCAGCGTGCTGGTGGCGAAGGTGGCCGTGCCCGCAGCGAGGGTGCCAGTGCCGAGCACCGTGACGCCGTCTTTGAATGTCACCGTCCCGCTTGCCGGTCCACCTGTCACAGCCACGGTCGCGGTGAAGGTCACTGCCGAGCCATAAGCCCCGGTCGCGCCGAGCGAGGAGGTGAGAGTGGTGGATGACAGGGCGACAATCGCGGTGCCGGGGATCGATACATTATCCATCGTCAGCCAGCCCCAGCTACCACGGTCCGAATTGATCAACTCGAGGGTGTATGCCGCATTGAAGTCGAGCGTGGCCAATTCCGCCTGGGTGAATGTCACCGTCCTGAAGGTGTCATCATTACCGACATCTCTCGGCTTGTTCAGGACGAAGACCCCATCACTGACACGGCGCAGCGCCACGCCCTTCCAGCCACCACCATCGATTGCGGCAAAAGGCACCGCCAAGTCGTTTGCCGGTGCTGCGGTCTTCGCGGTTCCTTTGGCCAGTTGCACGGTCAAATTTCCGGTTCCGTTGAGATAAAACTGGGGCGAACGCAGCCACAGTGTGTTGAGATGGAAATCTGTGCTGCCATTCACCCAGACGGCACCATTTCCAGGCGCAAACAAGCCGTTATTGGAGGAAACGGGCAGTAGGGTGCCGGCGTAGGTTGTGGCATTGGCGGCGAGATCGATCCACGCGCTGCCATTCCAAACGCGGTTGTTCCAGCCTTGAAGGGTCGCGTCGTTGAAGTTGTAAGTCAGAGGCGCGGGGGCCACGGTGACCGTAACGGTATAAGTCTGGGTCGAGTTGTCCGACGCTGTAATGGTATAAGTCTGCGGAGTACTGAAATTTCTGCTAGTCCCGGAGGCAGGACTGCCGGTGGCCCAAGGAGAAACCGTATACGTGGGCGCAAGGGCCGTGACGGCGGTGGCGGTGGCCACCGTTAAACTAATATTAGTCCCGGTGATGGTGGCCGCAGGCAAGCCCGGAAATACGAAGGTCAGGATGTCTTTCGCCGAACTCGGAATGAGTGGCATCACGCCCACCGATGCAGAATTCGCGCTTTCGCCCGAGGCGTTGTTAGCAGACACAACGTAGTAATAACTGCTAGAATTAAGCGCCGTGAGATCGTTGTAACTTGCCACGACGGAAGTGCCGATGGAGGTGTAGGGACCGTCGTTGGTGAGCGAGCGTTTTACGTTATAACTGGTGGCACCGGCAGAGACCGTCCAAGTCAGGCCGACGGAGTTCAACTCACGCACGGCGAATAAATTGGTCGGCGGGGCGGCAAATAGGCTGGTGATTTCAATCGCTACGGCGGCGGAGGTGCTGGCCGCGTGAGTCGCATTTCCTGCATATTTCGCGGTGATGGTGTGGGAGCCGATTGCTAGACTGCTGGTGGTGAAACTGGCTTGGAACGAGCCGTTCAAAGTGCCGCTGCCGAGCAGCGTGGTGCCGTCATAGAACGCCACATTGCCCGTCGGCGCGGTGCCCGTCACTGTGGCGGTGAAGGTCAGTGGTGCGGCTAAGTCGGAAGGCGTGTTCCCGCTTGAAAGCGCGAGTGCAGTGCTGCTAGCGGGAAGAATGGTGATGGTGCCGTTACCAGAGACGTAGGTGTTATTTTGGGTCGTTGCAGGCGAGGTGCTGGAGCCATAGGTGCCGGGTGCCAGCGGGGCACCGCCGTTGAAGGTGAGCGCGGCGATGGCTCGGGTGCCGGTGAAATTCAGTGCGACTTTCGCTCCGAGAGTGATGTCTAGATGTCCAACACCAAGCGCAGCGGCCTTCGAGCAGGACAAGGTGCCGGCATTGATGCGGTTCGTG
>JANPAU010000359.1:0-10200 GCA_031430055.1 Akkermansiaceae bacterium
GTAAATCCACCTTCTGCCGGATGATCACCGCGCAGGAAGAACCGGACGCCGGCACTCACACCTTCGGCCACAAGGTCGCCACCTCGTTCTTCTCCCAAAACCACGCCGACGAACTCGACCCAAATCTATCCGTCCTCGAAACCGTCGAAGCCGCCGCCTCGCGCGAGTCGATGCCGCACGCACGAAATCTGCTCGGTTGTTTCCTCTTCCGCGGCGATGATGTCTTCAAAAAAATCGGCGTTCTATCCGGTGGCGAACGCTCCCGTGTCGCGCTCGTTTGCATGCTGCTACGCCCGGCGAATTTCCTCATCCTCGACGAGCCGACCAACCACCTCGACATGCAGTCGCAGGACGTGCTCCAGCGCGCGCTCATCGACTACCCTGGCAGCGTGATGATCGTCTCCCACAACCGGAACTTCCTCGACGCGCTGGTCAGTAAGACCCTCGAATTCCGCCCCGGTGAGCAGCCCACTCTCTACGCCGGTAACATCACTTACTACTTGGAAAAATCCGCCGAGGATGAAGCCGCGAAAAAGGGCATTGCCCCGCGCCTCGCCACTCTTGGAACCGCCGCTCCAGCGAACGGTTCATCCCGCCAATCCATCCCGGGCGTGAACCGCAAGGAACAACGCCGGATCGAAGCCGAGCAACGCGAAATCCGCTCCAAAGTTCTCAAGCCGCTTGAAACCGAGTTCACCGCGCTCGAAGCCAAGATCGCCGAGCTCGAAGGCGCGCAAACCACGCTCACCCAGCAGCTTTCCAGCGAGCAAGTGAGTAACAATCCCGGCAAGCTTCGCGAAGTCACCAACGCGGTGGACAAACTCGCGAAGTCGTTAGAAGTTAGCTACACCCGCTGGGGCGCGCTCTCCGAGGAAATCGAACGCCTCCGCACCAAACACGGCATCGAGGCCTGAGAAATCCTGCGGGTTGGCAATCCCCGCGGATGATGAATCGCTACTGACCCCATTCACGCCCCAAAGATCTCTGAATCTCGGTTATACTTGCTGCACAGCAGGATTTAAAAAAAGGGGGATAGGCTTCCAACCTGTCTTTTCCATGAACCCAAGGGAGTTGAGTCATCGTAGTGGAATCTGCACTGCATGATCAGAAGGCTTCAGGCAGAGAGAATCCCCAAAGAACTGAGGATCGAAGGCCGGGAAGTCTCGATTCGTCGTCTTGGCGATGGCGATGGATTTCTAGGGCATGAGGATTTCACGGAACTTTCATTATAGTTTCACACACAGGTGAAAACCATGACGCATGTCCGAACTCCACAAACTGCTAGCAGTTTCCGTCTTCGCGCCCTGCCTCGCCTTCGCCGGGCCCGGGCTGGATCAAGCGGAAGTCAAATTACCCTATGGGGAACTCAAGTCCCTCATCACCGCTGCGAACCGCCCGCCGCCAGAAATCAAATCCGAGCCGATTTCAGCCCTGCTGGCGATGCACTTCCGACTCAGTCTTGCCGGAAAGACTCCGGTCTTGGACTCTACGTTTCGCACCTCGACGTTTTCGGATGGGCTGGCGATGGTTCCGCTGGTCGGTGGCGATGTGACCATCGAGAATCAAAAGCCACCCGACGCGAGAATTCTCATTTCCGAAAAAAAACTCTGCCAAGCGCTCGAAAAAGCCGGGACGCAAATTCTTGAAATGCGGCTCTTGCCCTCGTTCGGCAAGGACGGCGCGAATTTATCGATCCCGGCATGCCCGGCCTCGCTTTTTGAAACGGGTGATTTGGGCGCGGAGTGGTCCGTCGCACTCACCATCGATGGAAAAGAACAAGTGCTGGGATCAAACCAACTTACCGCGCTACCTCTCACCGGGGGCAGTTTGCAAATCCGGATGCTCGGTGGAGAAGAAACCCGCGAAGCATTGCGGCCACCGGAACCGTCCACTTGGACGTGGCAACACCAAGCTCTGGTGATGCCGGGAGAAAGTGAAATTTTCTATCAAGTCTTAGGCCGCGCCTCCGCTGCCGGTGGCTCGGGAATCGCCGCCACCCTCGCGATGCCCGCAGATGCCCGCGAGGTGAAAGTCAGTGGTGATGATCTCGCCAGTCAGAAAATCATCCGGGGTGCAGACCGTTCGTTAGGCTTGCAGATTGAGTGGAAAACCCGAGCGATGTTAGAAAGAGAGGTTGTCATTACCTATCGCCTGCCACGCCGCCCTTTGGACCGGACTTGGAAATTGCAAGCGCCCGCTGCACCGGGTGATGACTCGACCCAGACTCGGTTCATCATCGTCGGATCACCAGAGCTTTCCTACACGGCGGACGGACTGACGGGACCATTTTCACCTAAAGGTTTGCCTCCTGGATTTGTAGAAGAGCTCAATGGCGAACCTTGCTTTCAGCTAGAGGCCACAAGTGCCGTGGATCTCACGGTCAATCCGCTGCCATTGGTGGCCACTGCCGAGGCGACTGTTAGCGAAGCCTTGTGGCTGGTAAAGGTGGAACCCGATGGCGCATTGCTGGTCGAGGGCTCGATGAATTTCGAGCACCGTGGACTGCTCGGCGTGCTGCTCGAAGTTCCGCCGACGATGACTTTGCTCTCTTGCGATGTCGGTGGCCAAGCGGTGACACCCGTGAATCTCGGCGAAGGGAAACTGGAAATCAACCTGCCCGCAACGGGCGGAAAAACCCGGGTTTCCTGCACCTTTACCGGCAAGATCGCGGTGCTGGATCCGGTGGAGGGAACCTTCGCGCTGACCTTGCCGAAAACGCCGCTCTTCATCCGGACCCTGACATGGAAGATCGATCTGCCTCGCGGCTATCAAGCGGAGACCCACGGCAACTTGGTCCGAGCAAGTGAGTCCAATGATCCGCCCTCGCGATTGACACTCCGGAAAAATCTCTGCCGCGATGAGCGACCGGAGACCAATGTTTTCTATCAACGCTCAAATCTTAAAAACTAACGCTAACTAAAATTGACCATGAAAATCACCCATTTACTCGCCTCCTTGGGCATCGTCGGCTGCACGGCAGTCGCGTGGTTCATCCTCGCCACTGCCATGTCGCAGCGGACGCAAGAATCTTCCACCACCATGTCACAAGAAGTGGCGGGAGTTTGGAATCCAGCCTTGGAACAGAAACACCCGGAAGCTTGGTTCGAGACACCTAACGCCCCAGGCGGTCGCGCTACACTTTTACCAAGTAATTCGGATGTCGGAGTGATTCTGAGATTCGTCCCGAAACAGCGCGGGTTATTCCGCCACCGGACCTATGACGTGACCTTCAAGGCCGAGTATGTGTTTGTGAATCCCACGCGGATTCCTCAGACGATTTACGTATCGTTCCCGCTTCCCGCAGGAGCGGAAAAATTGGAAGGGTTCGAGTTCCGCCTCAGAGATGCGATAGACGCGGAGCCCCTTCGTCCGGGCGCATCGGGATTGGCCACTCAAGCCATGGTGCTGCCCGCGTCTGGTAAAATCACGCTGCATGCGGGCTATCAGACACGAGGCACCGGAAGCTGGGTTTATAGCTTCCCGGACAAGCGGCGCATCGCAGGGTTTATCCTGAAAATGCGCACAGATTTCATGGAGATTAACTTCCCAGTGGGCACCGGCTCGCCACGGGATGAAGATCGTAAAACGGATGGAAATGGCTGGGATCTCGTGTGGAACTACCCGGATGTGTTAGCCGTGCCATCGATCGGGATGGATATGCCGAAGTTGTTGAATGCCGGGCCGGTGGCAACGCGAATCGCTTTCTTCGCCCCGGTCTCGTTAGTATTTTTCGTCACTGTGGTATTGCTCGTCGGTGGACTCAAGGGAGTACCACTGCATCCGATGCACGTGTTCTTCGTTTCCGCTGGCTTCTTCGCATTTCACTTGTTGTTCGCCTATCTGGTCGACTTGGTTCCGATTTCTATCAGTTTTGCAATCGCCACAGTCGTCTCCTTGGCCTTGGTGGGCGGCTACCTCCGGGTGGTGGGTGGAAATGCGTTGTTCAAGGTCGCGCTTCCCGCGCAAATCGCGTATTTGGTGTTGTTCAGCGCGTCATTTTTCTTCGACGGACTCACCGGCATCACCCTGACGATTTGTGGAGTCTCCACACTAGCTTGGCTGATGTTCCTCACCGCAAAGGTGGACTGGCGGACGCATTTCAGTCGGCGTGAGAAGATCATCCCCGAGGCTGCCTGAGGTTTGAAAGTGTCTTGGTCATGGCGCGGAATCGCGTTTGATTTCTTCAGTCTTGTGCCGAGTGAGGCCTTGCAAGCCGAGCGGGGCGTGATAAGCAGAAGCCTCATGGCCGAAGGCAATTCTTCCAAATCCGGTATCGGCTGCTTTTCGAAGCTTATTTTACTCGTCCTGCTCATCGTGGCGACCGGCCTTGCCACGGCGATTTACAGCGCCGTTCAACCGCAGGATTTATCCGATCTGAGCAGTCCGCCCCCCGTCGCGAACCCTGGACCGCAGCGGGACATCAAGGTGATTTTGAAAAACGCCATCGATCGCGGATTTCCCGTCACGCTGAAGGAGTCGGAGCTTAACGACTGGCTCGCCCGGACCTTGGTCGCAAAACAAGGCGGATTTCTTGAAGGAAAAGTTACCCTCGAACGGGTCTGGATTCGCTTGGAAGAAGGCCGCGCTGAAATCATCATGGAGCGGAAATTTCTTGGGAAACCATTCACGGTTTCGATGTATTTTCAAGTCGAGCGCTTGGAAGGACCGCAGGGAGCCTTCACGGAAATCGCGTTGCATGGCGGCCCCTATCACGCAGATTTTCCCAAGCCACCGCGCGGCGGGCGTTTTGGAAAATTGGTAGTCCCCCAAGGTTTTTTAATCCTCGTGATGCCTGCTTACGAAAAGCTCGCTGCCCAATTCGCCGAGGAGACCGAATTCGGCTTGCGCGAAATGTCCCGTATCCGGATTGAAAAAGGCAGTATCATATTAGATCCCCGGGAGCCGCTCGGTCAGCAAGGAATGCCGCAGACTTTTTGACTTCAAATGATCACTCGCCCGCTGTTTTTGGGACTCTTGTTCGCCGCGATCACCTCGGCGGAGGAGATTCCGCAGGCGATTCAAATCGTCGAGCCGCCCAGGCCGCTCATCAACGAGGATTTGGATCGAGTGATCAGCAGCACCAAGCAATTTCGCATCACGGGTGGCGCGCCGCGAGAACGGGCGATTATCGCCCAGCTCGCCGAAGAGGCCAAGGACGAGCTGCTGCGCCTCACCGAAGAGCGCGATGCGTGGAAAGTCCCTGTTAGTATCGCTCTTCATGGGAAATCTGGCGACCCCATGCCGCTGCGCACCGCGGCCTTGCAAATCCTTTTCAGCGAAGTCGGCTATGACATACGGCTCGATATTCACCTCAGCCGAGGCATCGAGCACGAGCGTTTCAAATTTGCCACCACCGCCGCACTCATCTACGAGCGGGCCCTCCGCAGCCACCCCGCGACCGAGTCCGAGACTCCCTACTCCGTGCCGCCATGGCTGGTTGATGGCCTGCGCGAAGCCACCGCGTGGCGGCTGAATCAAAGTGACCGCCGCCTCTACGAAGCACTTTTTAAAACCGGTGGCCTCTTCAAAACGGACGAAATTTTCGCCGTCACTGATCCCATCTTCGAGGAAATGGACGCCGCCATGCGAGCGGCGTTCCGGGTGTCCTCTGGCGCCCTGGTGATGGCCCTTCTTCAGCAGCCGCAAGGCAAAGAAGGCTTCCGAGCGTTCCTCACCGACGTCGCCGACTATCAGGGAGAAATGCCCTCCCTCCTGCGCCGACATTTTCCCGAGCTCAATCTATCCGAGACCAGCCTTTCGAAATGGTGGGCTCTCCAGCTCGCCAACATCGGTGCTCGAAATCTCGCCACCGACATCCTCACCATCGCCCAAACCGAGACCGCGCTTGCTGAAGCTCTTCGCCTGAGTTTCCGCACCCCGGAAGGTATCACCCAACAAAAAGAACTCAGTGCTTGGCCTGAACTCGCCGCCCTCCCCGAGCCCGAACGAATCAATGCGGTGCAGCCCGCCCAAGACGCGCTCGTTCGTCTCAGCTTCCGTTGCTTTCCTTCCTATCGGCCGATGTTGACCGAGTATCAAATCGCTCTCAGCGCGATCGCCAAAAATCAAACAGAAACCCTCGTCTCCCAACTCGCCACCCTCGCCGAGCGCCGCGCTACCATGGGCGCCAAGGCGATCCAAGCCCGCGACTACCTCGACTATTTTGAAATCACCCGCGCCCGCGAGACCAGCGGTGCCTTTGACGACTACATGCGCCTCAAGGATCGGCTTAAGTCGAACCCACACCGCCGCAACGATGACCTTTCGAAATACCTCGACCGCATGGATGCCATCTTTAGCCGCAAGGGCCACACGAACCCCGTCAATCCGCCATTTCTCCCGGGAAATTCAGTCATTCCAGATTTGCCCCAGCCTTGATCCGTGTCGATCAGTCACGATTCGAAAAGTATCCATCCTGCGAAGCTGCGGGAGATTTCGTTCGCTCTGAATTGTTGCCAAATTTCATTTGCGGCCTGCCTGCTTGCCTTTAACATCTTGCCCAAGTCCATGATCCGTCTGTTCTCCTGTCTCTTCTTGCTGGTGTTGGCCATTCCAACTCTTGTTGCGCAAACTCCATCACTGCCATCGGATGTCTATAAGTCCGTCGTGCGAATCGAGGTGGCTACCCAGGTTCCTGACTATCAGACACCATGGAATTCGGGGCGTTTCAGCGGTGGCATCGGCACCGGATTTCTCATCGGAAAAAATAAGATCCTCACCAATGCCCACGTTGTTTCTAACGGCAGTCGAGTATTGGTCACGGTCTATGGAAGTCCGAAAAAATATCCCGCTAAGGTGGATTTTATCGCCCACGACAGTGATCTCGCGTTGCTCTCGGTAGAAGATTTCAGCGACTTTGAATCGTTTCCCGTCTTCCAGTTAGGAAATGTCCCGAGCCTCGAATCTCAAGTGCGCGTGATCGGCTATCCCGTCGGCGGCGAGCGTCTATCCGTCACCCGCGGCGTGGTCTCACGCATCGACTTCCAACCTTACTCGCACTCCCGCGCCGATTCGCATCTCGTCGTGCAAATCGACGCCGCCATCAATCCCGGCAACTCGGGTGGCCCGGTTGTTCAAGATGGTAAGGTCGTTGGCGTCGCCTTCCAAGGTCTCCGCCAAGCGGATAACACCGGTTATATCATTCCCACCCCCGTTATTCGGCGTTTTCTCAAAGACATCGAAGATGGGAAATACGACCATTACGCGGATCTCGGCGTGAGCGAATTTCCGCTTCACAATCCGGCGATGCGCAAAGCGCTCGGCCTACCCGACGACGGCCTCGGCGTGCTCATCAGCAACGTCATTCCCTCCAGTTCCAGCGACGGTTTCCTCAAGCTTGGTGACATCCTCATTTCTCTCGATGGCAAGCCCGTGGACAGTGCCGGAATGATCACCATCGACGGCGAGGACGTGAATCTCAACGAGATCGTCGAGCGCAAATACGCCGGAGACAAAGTCGCCGTGCGCTTCATTCGTGAAGGGGCCGTCAATGATGTGGACATCGTGCTCAAGCCGTTAAAATGGTCCCGCATGTATGCCGTGGAGTATGAGAAAAAGCCGCGCTATCTCGTCTTCGCCGGCCTTGTCTTCCAACCGCTCGATACGAATCTCTTCGCCACCTCGAAGTTCGACGATGTCACACTACGCCGCCTCTACACCGACTATGTGCCGAAGGGATTGTTTGAAAAACACAAGGACATCGTGGTCCTTACCCGCGTGGAGAGTGATCCCATTACCAGTCATTTAGCAGATTTCACCGGCTTCGCAGTCGATAAAATCAATGGAGTCGAAGTCCGCGATCTCAACCATGTCCATGAGTTACTCTATCCGAAAGAGGCCCCCGAGTATTTTGTCATCGAGCTCTTCGGCGCTCCCCGTCCGATTGTGATTCCTTCCGCCGCAGTTGGGGAAGCCAACAAGCGGATGCAAAAAGACGGCATTTATCAATTGGAAAACCTCAAGGACTGAATCATGCCCCGTGTCGGCATTGCTCTAGGCTCGAATCTCGGAGACCGTCTCGCCAACCTGCTAGCGGCCCGCGAGGCATTACGAGGAATTACTACACCTGGAGCGATGTTTCTCCAAGCGCCCACCTATCAAACCGAGCCGCTGCACTGCCCACCGGACTCACCTTATTTTTACAATTCGGTGGTGGAAATTGATTTCGAGGGAAGCCCGTTCGATCTGTTGGAACTCACCCAATCCATCGAGATAAAACTCGGCCGTATTGCTCAGCACCAGCGTAATGCACCAAGGATCATTGACGTGGATTTACTCTACTTTGGCGACCAGATCATCGATACCGAAACACTCGTTCTGCCGCACCCGAGGATTGCAGAGCGACAATTCGTCCTGCAACCCTTGGCCGACATCCGCCCAAGTCTCGTTCTTCCCAAGAGCACTCACCGGATCTCTGAACTGCTGCAAAACCTCAGCTCCCATGAGCTTCCCTTGGTCCAAGTCGATTAGACCTAGTCTTTTGCTAACAATGCCATCGCCGCATTATGGCCTGCGATGCCGCTGACGCCGCCGCCGCGCCGAGCCCCTGCGCCTGCGAGGTAGCAATGGGGATCATCCGTCTCCGCGCCCCAGAGTTGGGGGACTCCTCCCTCGGTCTCGGCGTCGATGAAGGGGAAATCAAGGTCACGGTGGAAGATGTTCCCTCGTGGCAGCGAAACGTCTTTTTCCAAATCGAGCGGTGACTTCACTTCGATGGCAAGTGAGCCATCGCTGCATGGAGCGAGCACGGATTCGATTGGGTCGAGCAGATATTGATTGAGGCTGGCGATGGCATAGTCCTTGGCTTGTGCTTTGGCGCGCTCCGGATCGGCATCGAAAAGATTCGCCGGGGTATGCAGCCCGAAGAGAGTAAGCGAGTGGAAACCTTTTTCGACCAATTCTGTCGATAGAATCGTGGGGTCGGTCAAGCTGTGGCAATAGAGTTCCAACGGCAGGGGTTGCGGGATTTCTCCGTCCCGAGCGCAGGCATAAGCCGCTTCTAATTGGGAGAAACTTTCATTCACATGAAATGTGCCACCAAAAGCGATTCTTGGATCCACCCCTGATTTCAGCCGTGGGAGACGAGAAACGAGCATGTTGATTTTCAATTGCGCTCCCTCAAGTGAGATTGGACTCGGTAGTCCGCGCAGACGAGCCAGATGCTGGGGCGCAGCTGCGAAAAGCATATCTCTGGCATGATAGATCTCGCCGGATTCGGTTTCAATCCGGACGCCCGACGGACCACTTTCCAGTGCTGCAACCTTGGATCGGAGCTTGATCTCCACACCCAGCAAAGTGGCAATCCGATAGAGTTCCTTGACCAGATTCCCCATGCCACCCTGCGGCACCCGCCATTGCCCGGTGCCGTTGCCGACCAGGTGATAGAGAAAACAACGGTTGGCCTGCATGTCATCCGCCGGGACGAAGGTGCCGATCAGTGCATCAGTTAGTATGACGCCTTTGACCAGATCGTCATGGAAGCGATTACAAATTTCTTCGCCAATCGGGATCTCCATGAGGTAGCGCCACGCTTCCGGCAGTCCAATCTCGGATTTGAGGTCGGCCGCGCTCCGGAGTGGCTTGAGCATGGAGGGGGCAAAGCGCTTGGCGAACTCGGCAATCTCGCCATAAAACTTGCGCCACTCGATACCTTCACGATCCGATCCGGTCAGTCGCCTGAAACTACTCGCAGTTGCTTCATCCCACTCCGTCGAAACCACAAGCCCATCATCTCGATCGTCCTGCTGATAGGGTGTGTAGGAGGAGACGGACCGCTCGAGCGTTTTGAAGTTGATTCCCAAATCGGCTACGATCTTGTCGGGCAGCAGCGATACAAGATACGAATAACGCGACAACCGTGCATCGTAATCGGGAAAGGGTTTGACGCTGGTGGTCGCGCCACCCAGTTCGTCGCACGCTTCCAGCAGAAGAACCGTTTTACCTGCCTTGGCCAAGTAGCTCGCAGCCACCAGCCCGTTGTGTCCGCCACCGACGATGATCGCGTCGTAATTTTGATAGTTCTCTTTCATTTGAGCAGCTTGGGTTTGTTATCAATGTGCAGCAATTGTGAACTAAAGGCTTCAGTTGTCGATTCTGAGGGGGGGAAGCGGATCAGGGCGCCCGGAGCGGAGAGGGGATCAAGTAAATTGCGGAGGCCTTTCTCCCTGCAAACGGATTGCTTCCGGATAGAGTCGGTGTTCG
>JANPAU010000360.1:0-8419 GCA_031430055.1 Akkermansiaceae bacterium
CGAGGACGGGCTTGGGAATATCGGGGAGATCGGATGCCTCGCCACGAAGAATGGTGAGGGTATGGGAATTTGCGGCAGGAACGGTGATGGCGGAGTCGATCCGCATGGTGGGAATAGGCTTTTCGACTGGAGGCTCGGGCGACGTGAAGACGGGAGCTTCGAGGGCGGTGGGGACGTAAGTGCCGGAAGTGGCAGAGTCGCTCGGGAATGCGATTTCAGGGCTTTGGGCAACGCCGAGCAATGCGCTGGCGACGAAGGTTAGAATGGAGAGATACTTTGTTTTCATGAAATGGGTAGGTTCGAATAACGCCACTGAAAACAAAGAGCGCGACTTGATCGCGCCCCGCCAACCGCCACCGCAAAGCGCCTCCAAGAAAGACACGCCAAGCCGCGCCGATTTGGCGCGACAGCTCTGTCTTTCTTGGGCAGCAGAAATTTGCGGTTTTGTTGACGGCCCAGTAGCTTTTGTTGGTCGCAAAAGCAGTTATGTGTGTTTTATTCGAAATGCATAAATGTCATTACGAATGACACGAAAAGATTGACGGGGTTTTGAGGTGATTGGCAAGCGAGAAGTTCCAGCATTCTCATTTTCAGCTTTTCATCACATTGCCCCCGTCCCCCAAATTCCCTGATTCGTTGCACAGATTTCACTTCAAGTCATTCGGGGCAGGTATCGCACTTCAACAAAATTACCCTCCTCACGCCCTAACGACACTGAGACGGTCCTGAAAAACCCACAGGCGTGCTAGTCACGCGAACTGCGTCGGTGTGGATCGCACTGGCACCGAGCGTTGAATTTCGCGGCCCAGATTTCCCCGCTTCCCGTCGATGACAAAACGAGCTAGTGTCGCGGCAAATTTTATTTGTTGGTTAGGGAATTTTAAAATGGTCCAATTCTGAGGATGTATACAATCGGACAGGTGTCCGCCAAATTACACCGAACCAAGCTATCGAAATCCGAACGTGATGAATTCGAAACCATCCGCGATCAAAAGCGCGGCAAGGTCTCCGGTATCATACGCGCTGTCGCCTTGTTGCTTTCTGACGAAGGCCCGCATGGTCCTGCCATGAAAGATGCCGACATTCAAACCCACCCCGGAGTCTCTATTCGCAATCTCGAACGTCTCCGCCTGCGTTGCTGCGAGGTCGGGCCGCTCGCAGCCCTCGCACGCAAGCCTCGGTCCTCTCCGGGGCGTGAGGTTAAAATCACCGGCGAAATCCAGGCGCACATCACTCAGCTTGCTTGTTCCAAGCACCCGGCTGGCGCTGCCCGCTGGACGCTCAGGCTGTTAGCCAGTCATCTCGTCGAGATCGAAATCATCGAAACAATCTCCCATCAATCCGTGGGAACGGTTTAAAAAAAGGAGTCCAAATCGATCAATTGGCAGTTCACCAACCAGAAAGCTCGAAGCAATGGCATGTCGCTCTATCCCACAATTTAATTTTGCGACACTAGGGAGCAACTCCCTGGGGTGACTCGTATTTTTACGCATGAAGAGCTGATCTCAGGATACGTGGAGGGAATGTGAACCGCCTATTGCATGAAGCCAAAGATTCTTTCCGACACGGCGCTTTCAAAGTTCTTGCTCGATGGCCTTTAACGTCAAAAAGAGCTCTTGCCAGCGGCGCAAGCGTGGCTCGATGGCGAGTTTTTCGTGAGCGAGATGCGTCCTAACGACCGTTAGGGATGTTGCATAATCTTGGAACACCACGCGCAGCGCTTCTTCGTAATCCGAGTGCAGGGTACTGGCAAAGCCACCGCAAGTGTCTAGCAGGCGGCGTTGGAAATCCTCAGTGATCGATTTACGGGTGACCCAAGAAACCACGATGCCGCCTGCCAGGAACACGGCAGATAGGCTGCAAAAGATGGCGGGTAACCAGAGGATACCGAGAGCACCGCAGATCGCGCCCGCCGTGAGGAAGAGCAGCATCATGAAGGTGAATGACTTGAGCGCGACATTCCGGCGGCGAAGATCTTTGTCGAGCTGGTTGCGGACTTTAAGATTGTCGATGCCTTGGCGTGCCGCGCGGCCGAGCCGTTGCACGAAGCTTTTTTGGGCGATGGCCAGTGTTTCATCGAGCGCGGCGGAGCTTCCGAGTTCGAGGTTCATCGCGGTTTTGACCCGCTCGCCGAGTTCATTCCAGTGCGAGCGGCAGGACTCGACCACGCCGACTCCGTCCTTTTCTGCGACGGCTTCGACGGTGGCCTGAAGTCGCTCCACGAAGATCGCCTCGATGGCGGGACCGGTGCGATCTCCCACGAACAAGTGGAAAAATGAAGGGATCGCGCCCAAGCGGCGGCGGAGGCGCTTGGACACCCAGACGGCTTCGGTTTGGAAGACGGCCGCCACGGCTTCGAGGTGGCGGGGGAGGCGGGTGACAAATTGCTCGCGAATGCCGTCGATCTCGCGCTCGATCGTATCTAGAAAACGGCTGTGATTGCCGAGCGTGTGGGATTGATTTTCGAAGCGATCTTCCACTGTGCGCAAGGCGGCAGCGGCATGCCGCCGCCAATCATCGAGAATCGCATCACGGGCAGGTGATTCACAAATTTCCTTGGAGATGAAACTCTCCAACTCCGGGTAGCCGCTTTGTTGGAAGAGCCCGGCGGCATGGGGCGTGGCACATTTCGCCTCGTAAGCATTTTTCCCCGATACTGCGAAAATCGGCGGGACGTGGCCGATGCGTTTCAGCGAGAGATCCGCCATGTGCCCGAGGATGACCTTAATATCGATGGACTCCCGCTGGTCGGCCTGTTGGACGATCAAGACGACTCGCTTGAGCGTCTCGGCAGCGAGTGCTGAGATGAAGTTCCAGGTGGCGGCTCCCCATGGATTGGCCACCGGAAAGACCACCAAGATGAGATCGGCAGAGGTTAGAAATTTGGCGGTGATTTCCTGATGGTTCTGGACCGTCGAGTTCGTGCCCGGCGTATCAATGACGTTGAAATTTTTCAGGAAGGGCATCGGCCGATAGCGCTCTTCTAGCAGCGGAGAAATCGCCACATCGCGCGCTGGATTTCCGAATTGATACCAGAGCACCCGATCTGTCTCTGGCAGAATGTTTACGCGGCAGAGATCCTTGCCGAACAGGCCGTTAATCAAGGTGGATTTCCCGGCATTCACCTCGCCGCAGACGACGAAGAGAAACGGCTTGCCCAGTCCATTTTGGACTTCATGAAGGGGCAGTTCGCCACCCAGCTCCGTCGCGGTCTCCTCGGCCAGCGAGGCGATTCCGTAGATCACTTCGGCGAGGCGTTCGCGCGTCGTGAAGTAGCGCTCGCCGAACATGGGATTACTCACTTACAGCAATGGAAAAAGCTCAATACGCGGCAGGAGTCACGGCAGCTTGGGCCGTCGCTACGTCGGTCTTCATCGCTAACAGTTGGGAAACGGTGACGAACTTGAATCCACGGCGGAGCAGCCCGTCGAGAGTGGCCGGCATGGCATCCACGGTCTGGGCATGAAGGTCGTGGGCAAGGACGATGCCACCGGATGAGGTTCCCGCGAGAATGCGCGAGGTCACCACGCTGGGTCCGGGTCGTTTCCAATCGAGTGGATCAACCGACCAGAGGATGACGGGGTAGTCGAACTCGGAGTGAACCAATTCCCGCTGGCGTTGGAGCAGTCCGCCGTATGGAGGACGCATGGTCCGAGGTTGGACGCCTGCGGCACGGCCGACAGCATCGCGGCAGCGGCTCATTTCCTGGCGGAGTTCTGCATCGCCGAGCTTGCTGAGCAGGCGGTGGGTTTGCGAGTGGTTGCCGATTTCATGGCCTTCCGCGACGGTGCGACGGACGATTTGCGGATAGAGATCCACGCTGCGGCCGATGACGTAGAATGTCGCCTTGATGTTGCGGGCGCGCAGCATGTCGAGCAAGCGCGGCGTGTTTTGTGGGTGCGGACCATCGTCGAAAGTGATGGCGATGTAGTTTCCGGAAACCAGCACGCGGGAGAAGGTAATGCCGGAGTCTTTCGAGAAATTCGATCCATGTGGCATGTCAGGATTGCGCGGCACGGGCCCCTGCACCGGCGGGGTGCGGTAGGCGGAATTCGAAGTGGTCTTCACCGATGCCGCACTGGAGGGTGTGACGACAGCTTCTGGCTTGAGTGGATCTGCGGCGGCACAGCTGGTGAGAGAAGCGGCGGCTAGCAGAAATCCGCGGCGGGAGAGCTGGGAGAGTCCGGATGGATCTGGGGATTCGGCTTGGAGTGAAGCGTTGAGAACCTTGTAGCCGAGGGAGTGAAGGGGATTTTCCATAGAGCTTGAATTACAGGGAGAAGCTACGGAGAAGTTACGGATTTGGGGAATGATGTCACGCCTCGTTTTTCGGGAAAATGGTGCCCTGATTGAGAGCGTGGACCTTTTCTCCAAGCGGGGATTGGAATTCGTAGGAGTGCCGCAGGGTTTCTCCCAGGTAATTCTTGGCGATCCCCACTGCCCGAGGTAGCGATTCCCCGTGAGCGAGCGCCGCAGCGATGGCGGCGGAAAGAGTGCAACCGGTCCCGTGAGAACCCGCCACCGAGATCCTCGCTGCGCGGAAATGTTGGACATCCTCACCCTCCGCCAACACATCAACGCAGGCGGCTCCGTCGAGGTGACCGCCCTTCAGCAAGACGGCAGTGCCGAAGCGAGCGGCAAGTCGCTGGGCCGCAGAGTCCAGGGCTGCTTCGTCCGGGATCGGTTCTCCCAGCAGCGCCTCAGCTTCCGGCAGGTTGGGCGTGATGACTCGCGCCAAGGGCAAGAGCAGGTCTTGGTAAGCGGCGATGGCATCAGGCTCGAGTAAGGAGGCTCCGGTCGAGGCGATCATCACCGGATCGACTACCAGCGAGATTTTCGGGAAATTTCGTAAAAGCTCCGCCACCGCCACCACATGGGCGGCGGAGAAGAGCATACCGGTCTTGATCGCCGCCACGGGGAAGCTCTCTAGCAGGAGGGAAATCTGGTCGCACACGATTTCGACTGGCACTGGATGCACGCCCCGCACGATATTGGCCGTCTCCGAGACCACGCAGGTGACCGCAGTCAGTCCATGCACTTGGAAATGCTGGAAAGTCTTTAAATCTGCCTGGATTCCCGCCCCGGCCGAGCAGTCCGAGCCGGCAATCGTCAAGGCCACGGGAATCGCGTGTTTCATGCGGAAATCAGGCCAAGTGCGAGTTTCTTCATCTGATTCGCCATCAAGTTCAACGCATTCGCGCGGGTCGGTGCGAGATGCTCCTTCAAGCCAGTGCGGTCGATGAAGCCCATGTCTGCGGTGAGGATGTCATCCGGGCGCTCACCATCCAGCACGCGGACGAAGAGCGCGATCATGCCCTTGGTGATGAGTGAGTCCGAGTCGGCAGTGAAGTTAATTTTTTCGCCATCGGACACCGCATCGATCCAGACTTGGGATTGGCAGCCCTTGATGAGGTGCGTGGGGGTTTTCGACGTCTCTGCCATCGGCGCGAGCTTTTTTCCGAGGCCGATGACGTATTCATACCGCTCAGTCCAATCTTGAAAAAGGGCGAGTTCCTCAATGAGGAGTTCCTGTTTGTCTGCGATGTTCATGCTTGGCGGAAGTGGAGCGCGGGAGATGCCCCGCCGCAAGTCTCGATCAAGTCGCCAGTGCGAGTCTCTGCATCAGCAGTGCGGAAATGAATTGGTGCAATGAGAGTTTTCAAATTGTTCCCTCACCGTAATACCAAGTTTTTCCACCTCAAATCCGCATTCAACGTGCGCCCCGCAAATGGGCTTGCCAGTTCCTGGACCTTGATATGGACGGCGACATGAGGACGCATTCGAGTCCGAGGCGGATCAGGCGGCGGGCGAGGACGAACCCGGTGGGGCCTGCTTCGTAGCAGACCTTGAGGGCGGTGAGTTCGACACCGAATTTGCGCAGGGCTCTTTCGGCGGCGAGGACGCTGCCGCCGCAGGGGCCGTGATAGACAAAGTCCTCGCGGGTTCCCCCGGTGGCGTAGGCGATGGCGATTGTTTCCTTGTGGACATCGAGTCCGACGTAGTAGGTTTTGGTCATGGTGTATTCAGGTATGATATTAATATTGGATAGGTCGCGGAAATCTTGTTTCTTCGCGGCAGTCCACGGAAATCCTGGGCACACCACTTTTTCTTTCCAAGTCCGCACTCGCCACGAGCTTCAGCCATAAAATCTCGACAAAAAATGAGAACCACTCGCCGCCTCAATCCTGGTGAAGGCCATCTCTATCGAGCCGTTCGTCTCGAAGCTCTCCACGAATCACCAGAAGCTTTCTCCTCACGGTATGAAGACGCTGTGGCCCGCAGCGATCAGAGTTGGGCAGATCAAGCCGATTCAAGTGCTACGGGATCGAATCGCGCCACGTTCGTAACCTTTGAAGACCAACCTATAGGTCTGGCAGCTCTTTACCGCGACGAGAATGACACCGATGTCGGTGAACTCATTCAGATGTGGGTTGCCCCTGAGCTTCGTGGCGGGTCTCTTGCGGCTGACCTGCTGCTTGAGGTATTTCGATGGGCCAACTCCAATCGCTTTGCCTTCGTGAAGGCGGAAGTGATGAAGTCCAACGCCAGAGCTCTAAGATTCTATGAGAAGTTCGGATTTTCCCTTTCAGCCGAGAATCACACGGCTTCCAGCGTCCTCCTAACAAAGCCTGTTCAACAAGACGGCACATCCAACGGCAGGTAACGTCCTTCTTTGAATTCAGGCTTCCATTCCCCCCGTGAATGGCCTAGACATTCGGCAAAACTACAGACCATCCTGTGAATGAATACTTGGCACACTCGGAGATCATCGATTGGCGAACAGCGTCTGTAATCTCGCAGGCTCGGACACTAGCGAATGGTGCTTCTGACGATGAGCTTGTCGCCGAGCGCTGTTTTGTATTTGTCCGGGACCATATCCGTCACAGCCGTGACTCCCGCATTCCAGTAGTCACTTTGTCGGCTTCATCTGTTCTGTATCATCAGGCTGGATACTGTTATGCGAAGGCTCATTTACTCGCCGCTTTGCTTCGTGCCTGCGGCATACCTGCTGCACTGTGCTACCAACGTCTCCAACTCTCCGACAATGATCCCCGTTTTACACTCCACGGTCTAAACTCCGTTTTTCTGAAGCGTCACGGTTGGTATCGCCTCGACGCCAGAGGGAACAAGCCCGGCGTTGAAGCTCAGTTTTGTCCCCCTAATGAGCCCTCGCGTTTCATCTTACAAACGTAGGCGAGCGTGACCTACCGGGACTGTATGCAGAGCCTTTTGGTTCGATTGTGAGCGTTCTAAGCCAGTCCTCTAGCGAAGATGATGTTTATCGTGCTCTGCCAGATGTCGATGAACAATCGCACATCAACTATATGGCCGACAAGACGGCACATCCAACGGCGGGTAACGTCCTTCTTTGTATTCAAGCTTCCATTCCCGCCGTGGATGGCCTAGACGTCGGCTCAAAATTAGCACCCTCATGTCGCATTCATCGAAGCTTATTGTCTTGGAAGGGCCTTCCGGTTCCGGGAAGTCTTCTCTGACCAGTGCTTTGCAGGAGTCGCTGCTTCCTCAGATTTGGCTGGGCTTTTCCATGGACACGCTCATTTACACCCTTCCTCCGAGCATCCTCCACCGATGCAACACAGCTAACGACTGGTCGGGCGTAGACGGCAGAGCGATTGGTGCTGCCGCACTGCGTTGCTTGAGGGCTTTGGTCCAGTGTGGGAACAACGTCATTTTTGATCTATGCATCCCAAGCCACCAATATGCCGACACTTTTCAGTCCGACACCCAAGACCTCGCTCCGGTCAAGGTGGGCGTGCGATGCGATTGGCTGGAGATCGAGCGCCGCACCCTTCATCGGGCCGACCGTAGCATTGAGGAGGCGGAGCGAACTTTTAAGAATCAGCATGCTTTTAAGCAGTATGACCTAATTCTCGACACCACCTCGATTGGCCCGGAGCTTGCAGCCACGCAGTGCCTTATTTCCATTCGACACTTGTTGAACCCATGAAAAGCAACGCACCAGTAAGCCAAAAGCCGAACAATAAAGGGTGTAGCGAAGTCGCAGCGATAGCGGAAATTTCGTCTATGCCCTTAGTTGTAAATGGGGTCAGGTTTCGCATTTCAACAAATGAACAGGTTCAGGCCTTGCCGCTTAACCAAATACTGCTTTCATCCTCTTCCCATGGTTCACCGATCAACCTCACGCTGCGCGGGCCGGATGAATCCGGCGCTCCGTGAAGAGGGTGGAAAGCTGCGGCGCGGGATCGCGACACTTTCATTTCAACCGGTCCAACCCAAATGAGCACGCGGGCGCACAACGAAGGGAAATTCGGGCAGTGGGAAGAAGTGGACGGAGGCAGGCGACGAGGATGGCCTCGTCTGGATCGTTGGTGATCCAGATGACAGTGGTCCGGTTGTGCTGCCAGATATCGACGATTTCATCCTGCAAGGTGGCACG
>JANPAU010000361.1:0-2313 GCA_031430055.1 Akkermansiaceae bacterium
GCGCTCGCCATCGCCGGAACATGGCTTGGTAACCAGCACCAAACGATTTCCACCTTGGAACAGGAAAGCGCCGCCTTGCAAAAGGTCATCACCGCCCGCACCTCCGGCAGTCTGCCTAGCTCCTCGACGACCAAGCCCACCACCTCCACCCCGGCAGCAAAAGACAAAGAACCGCTTGATTGGAAGAAAATCGCGGCGCAGATCGCGGAAAGGCAAAGCAGCGGTGGCATGGGCGACATGCGTAGTATGATAAAATTCCATCAACGCCTGCAGGCGATGAGCAAGGAGGAACTCATCGCCGCCTTGGATGAAATCGCCGCACTCGATTTGTCGAAGGGGGCCCGCGATCAGCTGGAGTCAATGCTCATCGGCCCACTCACCCAGAAAGACCCCGCCCTCGCTTTGACGAAATTCGTCGACCGGATCAAAGACAACGACGGCTCAATGAGCTGGCAGCTGGGAGCCGCGATGCAAGAGTGGGCGAAAAAGGATCCAGCGAGTGCGACCGCTTGGTTCGACCAACAAATCGCCGCCGGGAAGTTCGAGAGCAAGTCGCTCGATGGAAAAAGCCAGACCCGGCTCCAGTTTGAATCAAATCTCATCAATATCCTGCTCAGCTCGAATTCAGATGCCGCCGGACGCCGCTTGGCCGGGCTGCCGGAAGACCAGCGGGACGAGGCTCTGCGGCAATGGTCGAGCCAGCCACTGAAGGATGAAGATCAAGCTGCCTTCGCCAAACTTGTCCGCGACCAGATCCCGGAAAAGGAGCAGACGCGGATACTCGCCCAGAAGGCATCCTCGTTAGTAAGCAATGATGGCGGCTATTTAAAAGTCACCGAGTTCCTTGGCCGCATCGACGCCACTCCCGCCGAGCGCACCGCATGCGTCGAGCAAGCCGCAGAATCCAAGCTCCAAAACACTTCCAATCAGAAAAAAATCACCCGCGAGAACCTAGATACGATGCGTGAATGGGTCACCGCCCAAGCCCCCGAATCTACCGGCACGGTGACCGGCAAGGCTCTGGCCAGCGCCATCCACAATGGCCGCAAAATGGAGTTCTCTGAAGCCGCCGAGCTCGCCGTCGAATATAACTCCACTGCCAACAATGACGACGTAATCTTCTCATTTCTCGACAGCTACGGCTCTCGCCAAAACAAGGAACAAGCTCGCGTCCTCGCCGAAAAGATTTCCGATCCAAAACGCCGCGAGGAAATCCTCAAAAAACTCAACTAGCCCCGCTCATGAAAGTTTCCCTCGCCGTCTCCATCCTCATCCTGCTCATCGCCGCGCTCTTCGGTGTCCCCAAGCACCAGCGGCTCACCACGATCCGTCAGAGCCACGCGAAACTCGTCGCCACCGCCGCACAACTCGGTATTTCTGTCGATCCATCTCACCCCGAAGACCCCGTCCGCGTCACCAAGCGCGAGCGGGAAAACAAAGAAGCAGATGCCAAGCTCGCCGCCGCCGAGTTCATCGCCTTTGCCAAGGAAATGGAAGCCATGGAGAAGAGTGGCACCCCGCCGGACGAGGCGCAGCAGAAGCGCATCATGGAGATCATGGACCGCATGATGTCGCTCGACTCTGCACAGTTAAAGAGCCTCATCGCGGAGGTTCACGCTGCCAAGGATCTCAAAGACGAGACCCGCCAAAACCTGATCAGCTTCTGGACCATGACCCTTTCTAATGATCATCCGCAAGCCGCACTCGCCCTCTTCACCGAGTCGTCGGATCTCGTTGAGGAAAACGGCATGACCTCTCACGTCATCTCCTCCTCGCTCGCCAAGTGGGCCAAGAAAGATCCACTCGCCGACAGAATGGATGAAGAAAAATAGTGCCAAATTCTCCGATCTGATCACATACGAAGCCAAGCGCGGTTTGATATCCGGCACCGCAGCCTATGATCCCAAGCTCGCCTTCAAGCTCATCAACGAGCTGGGAATCAAAGAGCCTCGTGAATCGGTCAACAGTATTATCCTTGCCACCAAAACACCGGAAGAACGAACGACCACGCTCGCCGCACTTCGTGAGCACCTGGCGACCTTGCCGGACGAGAAAACAAAAAATGAATTATCAGGCGACGCCATGAGATGGTTTGCTAACAATATCGCAGGGTCGGGATTCGAGGCTGGCACCAAGTGGATTGCTGAGTCGGATTTCACCCCGGTGGAACTTGAGAACTTCGCCCGCGGATTGCAAAACTCCGTCAAGAGCGAAGAGAGCGGCAAGTGGATCGAGTGGCTCGGCGAGAAGCTCTCTCCCAAAAAAGCGGATGAAAACATCAACAGTCTCGTCCGCAACTGGACCCGCAACGAC
>JANPAU010000362.1:0-1873 GCA_031430055.1 Akkermansiaceae bacterium
GTTTCCCTTGTCACCGCGCGGGCCGCTGAGGCTCAGGATGGCTGGATTTCTCTCTTCAACGGGAAGGATTTAAGCGCTTGGAAGGTAAGCACGGAGAATCCTGACTCATTCAGCGTGAAGGACGGTGCCATCCACATTAAGGGCGGTCGGGCACACCTTTTCTACGCAGGCGAGGTGCAGGACGCCAAGTTCCGTAATTTCGAGTTCAAGGCGAAGGTCATGACTCGTAGCAACGCCAATAGCGGCATTTACTTCGCCACGGAATACCAAGCCGAGGGCTGGCCCTCCAAGGGCTATGAGTGCCAAGTGAACAATTCATTCGACAAAGACCCACGCCGCACGGCGAGCCTTTATGCCGTCAAGGATGTGAGTGAAAAGCTGGTGCCTGACGACACTTGGTTCGACTACGGCATCAAGGTGGAGGGCCAGAAAGTCACCATTAGCATCAACGGCAAGGTGGTGACGGAATACACCGAGAAAGAAAGCGATCCCCGGAGCAAAGGGCAGGAAGCCCGCTGGATCAGAGACGGTGGCACCTTCGCGTTTCAAGCTCACGACCCAGGTTGTGAAGCTTTCTACAAGGACATCATGGTCAAGCCCTTACCCTGATTTAGCTTGAAACGGGACCGATGGTGATGGTGATACCGTTCTGGTTTTCTTGCCATTCCCCTTCGGCACCTCGGCTACCCGCCTGAACTCTGCAAAATCGATTTTCAGATTCTAACTGGTTTGTCGATTCTGGTAGGAGATGATGAGGGTGGAAATCACTCCGCAGCCGACAATGATTCCGGCAAGCACGATTCCACAGTATTTCTGGGTTTCGATTTCATCGTCACGCTCGACATACTTGCGCACGTCGGCCTCGGCCTTCGACCGCATGAACGGGATCGGTTTTTTGAGAGAGTGGAAAACAATTCGCCGTTTTTGATCCCGATAATCGTTCCGGAATGTCTCGGCTTCTCTGACGATGAGGTCGATGCGGTCATTCACGAAGAACTCAGATGCAGGGCGCGCATTCGGCGCATCATCCGGCCACACTTTCATGGTTTCCACCTCGACGCGGGTTCCGGAAGTGGCCGTGCGGCGAATCCGGCTTACCAAGCTCTCCGCCTCCGCCCGAGTCGACGCGCCAGACGCTAACAAGCGCCGCAGTCCTTCTTTCACGAGTTCAAAGCGCTCGGTTTGTTCCGCATTCATGGGGATGAATTGCGAGCGGTTACGGTCAATCCTCCGTTGGAGCCGCAAGCGCTCTAACTCAAATGGATTTCGCGTTGCTTGGTCAGTAATCATCGCCTCATAGGCATAACGAAGTGGCATGATCACGGCAGGCACTGGGATTCCGCCACGATCCCGATTGTTCGCCGCATTTTCAAACAGTCCGTGGTTCATTTCTCGATAGGGCACCAAGGCCCCGGCCAGAAGCATCTGCGGAACTAACAGTAGAGGGACTGCCGTGAGGGCCGCGCGTTCAGTCTTTACTATGGAGGAAACCACCAATGCCATCGCGGTTCCCGTCCATGCAGTCAACGTCATCCATAACCAGAGGTAAGGTAACATTCCATCAATCTCGAGAAAGTAATTCCCCACCACTAGATAGGCGAGACACTGCACGGCAGCGACTAGACCAAGTGCGGACATTTTCGCCATCACGTAGGAGCTCGCACCGGGCTGGCAATTTCGCTCACGGCGTAAAATCGGACGATCTCGCAGAACTTCAGTCGCCGAGTTCGTCAAGCCCAAGAACATGGCGACCGTCGCGCTCAGGAATAGGTAAGCAGGGATATGAAGCGCCGTGGAAAATTGGTATGACCCTTCCGGCGAGGACCGCAAAGTGATGGCGATCAATATTGCTAACAGAGGAGCCTCGAGAAAG
>JANPAU010000363.1:0-10992 GCA_031430055.1 Akkermansiaceae bacterium
CCGCGCCAGTCCGAGACAGCCTCTCCAGTTTCGGGCGAAGCCGGTGGAACCAGCGGCGGTGCTTGCGGTTCTGGCAACCGGGAAGGAGACGGTGGACCAACGGGTGAGGCAGCTCCAGAGAATGCGCGGGATTTCACTTTCCAAGGAGGAACGGGAATCCGGGTTGGCATTTCTAGCGGGTAAGGAAGTCCCTGAAGGAATGAGCAAGGGTTCGATGCAGTGGCTGGCGGATGAGCTGCTGACGGTGATGCGCCTCCAAGAACCGCCGTGGGATGGTCTGGCAGATGAGCTTGGGAAAGCCGCTTTCCAACCGGGAACCGATCCGGTGGTGCGGGACTACATCATGCAGCACCTCGGGCATCTGTGGGAGCAACATGGATCCCGCAAGGAGATTGATGCCGCCCTCTGGCGGGCTGTGACGACCTCCAATGAAACCACGCCCAGCACCGCCCTGATCGCCCTAAGCCGGGGCTATGCGCGGGACCAGCAGGAGAAAGGGCTGACAAAAGTCCAACAGCAGGCCCTGGCGCTAGCAGCAGATCCGAATACCACCCTAGCTGTGCGAGTCACCGCGCTCTCCATCGCCGGGGAGGGCGGCGGAAAAGAGGTCAAGGAACTGGCAGTTGAGTTGGTGAGAAACGAGGCTACCCCGGTCATTCTGAAGAAGGTGGCGCAGCAAGTTGGCAGGTGAAAAGTAGGTGGCACCGCCACAAAGACAAAATGAATCGGGTCAGGGAAAGCGCCGGGATAGACCGGCTTGAAACAGAGAATGAAAGAGTCTTACAGAGAAAACTTAGCCAGTAGCTCTGGCCACGAACCCTATGCTTGGAGTAGTAATGCTCCGGGTATAGCATCCTCCTTCGCCAAGGCTATGGCGGGGCAAGTGGAGGGAGTCTGCTAGGTGCGGCGTGCGGGAGCATTCCACAAAGTTTTTCAGAGTCATCATCGGCAGCCTCATGAAATCTCTGTGGTTCCATGGGACGTCTGTGAGTTCAACGAAGAGATTTATCAGCTTAGAATAGTGGCAACCGTGGTGGCAGCGTAGGCCGTGGCGATGGCGAAGAGCAGAATCCCGAAATCGCCAGGGGAAAACTCACGGAGAATGCCAGCGACGTGGAAACGGACGTGGGATGGCCGGCGTAACAGGCACCGCCCGTGAAGGACAATGCGTTGCCAAGGATTTTCGATGGTCTTCATGGGAATGGGTTGAGTCACTCGATGTTCAATGGTCTCATGAATCAAAGCGTTGAAGAGTTGATGCATTGTCTCATCAATCTACATTAAAACGGCTAATTTCTGACAGATGATTATTCCAAGGCGCTGGTAGATCGAATCCGCCAAATGAACCGGACCCACGGCGGGTTGAGCGATTGATTGATCTGACGTTTTGTGACGTTTCCGTCAGTATTGGCATCTCGTCATTCGGGGGGCGATCGGATGAGCTTCAGAGCCAGTGGCCATGGAACTTTTTCTCATTGATGCGATTGGTCCGTTTTTTCGGGGCTACGAGCGGACTCGGGTGAATTGGTCGAAGATCCCCTTTATGCATTTGGCCAAGGCCAGTCCGGGTGATTGGGTGGCAATTGAAGATGACTTGAGAGACTTCGCTCGTCAGGTTTCCGCGCAGGGATACAACGCGGTGACCTTGGATGATTTGGCACACCTTGCGCCTCATCCGCTGCACGAAGCGGAGGTGGCAGATCGCATCGCATTTTTACGTGAGAAATTTACCCGATTCTTTAATCTATTGCACAGTGAGTTTGGCCTGCGGGTTTACCTAACCACCGATGTGCTGCCGATGACGCCTGCCTTGGCTGCGGTAATGGGTGACAATCCTGTGGAGTTAGAGGCTTACTATCTTGGACTGGTCCGCAAAATTCTTGAGGATTTCCCCCAGCTAGCAGGACTGATCTTACGAGTGGGCGAGAGCGATGGGAACGATGTGCAAGACCCGATTCGGAGCCGGCTTCATTTGCGGAATGCGGGGGAGGCAAATCGATTGCTTCGCGTCTTGTTGCCTGAGTTCGAACAACGGGGCAAGGATCTGATTTTTCGCACTTGGACGGTAGGAGCCCACCGCATTGGAGATCTCATCTGGCACCGAGGGACGCTGGAAAAAACTTTGGAAGGGATTGATTCGCCGAACCTCATCGTATCGATGAAACATGGCGAGAGTGATTTTTTCCGCTATCTGCCGCTCAATCGGGCGTTCTTCCGAGTGAAACAACGCAAGCTGCTAGAACTACAAGCTCGTAGGGAGTATGAAGGTGCCGGGGAGTATCCATCCTTCATCGGTTGGGACTGCGAACGTTTCGCGGAGGAACTCTCGCGCGCGGAAAATGTGGTGGGAATCTCGGTGTGGTGCCAAACCGGAGGTTGGCATCGCTTCCGGCGGCGCGCCTATTTGGAAAAAGATGGTAGGGACATCTGGATCCGCCTCAATACGGAGGCGGCCATTACCGTTTTTAAGAATGGTAAATCGGCGGACTCCACCGTGGAGAATCTCCTCGGATTCAAGCGTGCGGGTGCGGCTTTGGAACTTCTCGATCACGCAGACACCGTGATTCGTGAGCTTTTCTACATCGGTGACTTCGCCAAGCAGAAGTTGTTCTTCCGGCGAGTGCGTATTCCGCCGTTGTTGCATGTTTACTGGGATTCACTCTTCATCAACCACGGAGTGCGCAAGGTGATGGGGCATTTTGTAGGCGATCCTACTGATGTTCTGAGAAGGGGCGAACTTGCGGCAGAGTTATTTCCGAGGATGATTGTTCTAGCTTCCGAAGCTGGACTGCCGGTGGATGACATCGAGCACATGAGCGACTTCTTTCACCTCGTTCTACTCGCCCGTCACTACTACTTCCTGCCATTCGATGAATCTATTGCGGAACAAATTCGAGCTGCAAAAATCGCCTACAAGGTGCGGTGGCCTCGTGAGGATCGGCAACGCTATCGGATCAAAGTGTCCTTTGAGCCTTTTCCTGTGAAACGACGCACGCTCGCTTTCGCCGCGAACTTTCTACTCCGGCGGCAGCGTGGTTACCGCTGGGTGGACTGGATATTCACTCTTTACCTATCAGGAATCGTGTTTCGATTGTTTCGCCCTCGGGATCCGGCGGCAATGCCTAAGTTTCTTCGTAAGTCGGCGATGGGAGTGGATACGCTTTTTAAATAGCAAATCTTCTAAATCATGTTGGCGGAATGGAGAGTCGAATGAAGACTCATTTGAGGCGCAAGAATCTCTTCACGGTCAAGTTTCTTCATGAACTCGGAATACCTCACTAGCTCCATGCGACCGTCAAGGTGTTCGATGATGGCGGTGAGACTTTCCACCCAGTCGCCCGAGTTTAGATAGTGAATGGAACCGACCAGCTTGTCTTCGGGGGTATGAATGTGACCGCAGATGATACCGTCGCACCTCTTGTGGCGGGCGAGGTCTTGGAGCAGTTCTTCATAACGATCTACAAAACTAACTGCCGATTTCACCTTGGCTTTTACCCGCTTGCTCAGTGAGAAATACTCCTTACCACGCCAAGCTCGATAGTGGTTGTAGATCCGATTTACATGAAGCAGGAAATCATAGCCCACGGCTCCTAACGAGGCGAGCCAGCGGTGATTCGTGGAGACGCTGTCGAAGCCATCGCCATGGACAACGAGGTATCGTTTGCCAGCGGCATTGGTGTGAATGTGCTCTTTAGCCAAGCGAATGCGGCCGAATGCCATGGGCAGGAACCGTTCGAGGATCTCGTCATGGTTTCCACGCAGGTAGATGACCTCGGTGTGATCGCGCTCGGTCATTTTGATCACCTTGCGGATGACGCGACTGTGGCGTGAAGTCCATCGGCCGCCACGTTTGAGCGCCCATCCATCGACGATGTCGCCGTTGAGAACTAGCTTTTGGCATTTGATGTGTTTGAGAAAATTTACTACTTCATCGGCCTTGCTGTCATGGGTTCCTAGGTGAATGTCTGACAGGAAAACGGTGCGACATGTGAGCTTTGGAAGTTTGGGTTTTTCAGGTGTTGTCAGATTCATCGTCTCGGTGATCCCTGCAATTTCAGAAAGCCTGCGCGAAAACTCATCCACGACTTGGTCCCAGCGAAGTGATTCTGCGGTCTCCCGCGCCGCTTCCCGCAGAGAATCGCCCGTTCGCAATGAGAGGGCACTCAGCGCGTGGCGAATGAAGGTTGCGGAATCGCCTTTGCTTGCCTTGAACCCGTTTTCACCCGCCCGCACATGGAGCGCTGAGGCGGCGTAGTCGAAACTAACCGTAGCGAGTCCGCTGGCCATCGCTTCTAGCAGCACATTGCCGAATGTTTCGGTTTCACTGGGAAAGATCAGCACATCTGCGGAGGCATAGTGTTTCGCGAGTTCCTCGCCAGATTGGACACCCGGAAAATGTACCCACGGAAATTTGAGAGCGAGTTTTTCACGCAGGGGTCCATCGCCGATGACGACGCACTGCACATCCGGGAACTTTTGGCGCATTTGCTCGAAGGTTTTCATCGCCAACACGAAGTTTTTTTCTGGTGCTACCCGGCCGACCATCACGGCGACGGGTGTCGCAGTCCGTGCACCCCACCGGGCGCGGAGGGACTCGCAGCGTTTTCCGGGTGCAAATAAATCCGTATCTACGCCACGGCCTAGCAGGTGGACGTTTTGGAATCCTTCAATAGCGAGTCGATCTACCATGTCCCTTGAAGGCGTCAGCGTGCAGTCAGCGCGCTGATGGAAATTTTTAAGATACGCCATCGCCATCGGCTGGAATCCACTCATTCCGTATTGTTCCATGTATTGATGGAAATTCGTGTGAAACCCGGAGGCGACTGGGATACCCAGTGCGTTGGCCGCTTTAAGCGCGGATTTACCCAGCGGGCTTTCTGTCGCGACGTAGATCGCGTCCGGTCGTTTCTTTAACCAGCGGGCGCGGAGTTCGAAGGGCTTGGGTAGACCCACGCGCACTTCCTTGTAACCGGGAAGCGGGACTGCTGCGACGCAGGTTTCGCCCGCTTTCGCCGATATTCCGGTATGAATCACATGCACCTGGTGTCCACGTTTCCGCAGGCCTTCGGTGAGGCGACCGAGGGTCATCGCGACTCCGTTCACATCAGGAACGAAGGTATCTGTCACAATTTCGATTTTCATGATTGTTTGAAAAAATGAACGATCTCGAAAACACAAAATCGAATTTCAGGACCATCAGCCCGCATGTTCGTGTGGCGATTTCGTCACGGACGAAAAAACCCCGCCTGGCAGAGCCAGACGGGATTCTTGGATTTCTGTGATTCGTGAGCTAACAATTACTGGGGAAGCGCGAAGCGATAGAATTCCTTATTCTCAATCTTGGGGAAGGTGAGGTCGAGTTCACCTGCGGATTCCCAGTCACCGAGGGTGGTGGATTTCTGGATGGGCAGGGTCAGTGTCACGTTAGCACCTTGGGCTTGGACGAGCAGATTGCCTGTGCCGCGCAGATCCTGGATGGAGCTGGGCGTGTAGAGGCTGTAAGCGCGTGGATTCGAAGTGACGTCGGTGCGTCCTGCGGTGCGGATGTTGGTGAGCGCGGTGTTGACCTGCGATGAGGTGTTAGCCACGTCGGGGTCGAGACCGAGGGAGCCGACTTCGAGGGTGTTGCTGTAGCCGTCTGTGTCGCTGTCGGTGGTGCCTTGGAGGATGCGGCGGTCGAGTCCGACTGCGGTGTCTGCCTTGTTGAATGCCGTGCTAGCGTGGAAGGCTAACATAAATTCAGCGAAGGCGTCCTGCTCACTGCCGGCACCTTGTGCTGGAGGCACGGCAAGCGTGCTGGTGGCGAGGGTGTAGGCGTTTGCACTACTGTCGGTGGTTAGATCAAGGCGATTTTCAACACTGCTGAGACGACTGAGGTATGGGAACGGGTAGTTGTCGCCGCCGAAATCGGAGCCAGCGGCACCGTTGACGAGGAAGTTAAGCGTGACCATCCGGACGAGGCGTGACGGGTTAAGGACGATGCCGTTAGAGATAATTACCTCCGTGACGACGCCTGCGCTGTCGAGCAGTGCGGCGTAACGAATGCGAGTGCCTCCGTTGACTGCGCTGATGACATTAGTAGCTGAGGTGAAGCTGACGGGCGTTTCCGCAAGGTCGGCGACGACTTGGATACCGCCGAGTTGGCAGAATTGGCCGGGGCTGTTGTTCGCCGCGCCAGTGCCATTGCTGCCAGCGACTGCGTGCTCAAGGAGGATCTTGAGCTCGGAGGCGGTGACGGTGAACAAGGTGAGCTGGTTGTTGAACTTGAGGGAATCCTCGAGATCGAGGCGGCTAACATCTCCTGCAAGTTTGCCTGCTGAAATGTTCGCATTGGTGATTCCGGGGACGCCGAGGTTGCTAACAGCGCCGATCGAGTTGCGGATGCCGCCGCCGTTTTTCAGCGAGACTTCCACGGTGGAATCGATGTTCTTGGCATACCAGAGATTGGCGTCGGCAGAGAGGTTACCGAAGTTAGTTTCCTGCTGGCGAACGTTGGTGCGGCGGCCTTCCAGATAGACCGAGGACTTGCCGAGGATGATGCCATCCTTAGCATTGATGATCGCGCCAACTGCATCGGTGACGGCTTTGACGGTGCCGCCTCGGGTGCCGACGGCGTATGGATCAGCGGCTCCCCATTGTGCTGTGACAGCAGCGGCGGTGACGGCGATGTTGTCACTGGCGTTGTTCACGGCGGTGATGTGGCCGGCGGCGTTGAAGTCCACGACGAGGCGGCCGAGGTATTGATACTGGCCATCTCCGCTGACGACGGCGACAGTGCGACCGTCGAGATCGGTGGTGCTGAAGGGATAAGCCCCGGCAGATACGTCGCCTGGCTGGAGGACACCGGAGTTGCTGTAAATCGTGCCGGAACCACCCGCGACGATGATGTCAACGTGGCGGAGTTTAGTCGCTAACAATTTTTCGTTACCGATCTGTTGGAGCTGAGTGGCGAGGACGATTTTATTACAACCGGCGGCGACGAGGGCGTCGATGGTCGGCTGGATATGCAGCGCGAGGGCGTCGATGTCGTAGGTGCGTGGGGAAACCATCACAGCACCTGTCGGTCCGGTAACGGTGACGAGACCGGGCGAGGAAATGCTAGCAAGGTCCGGCGGTGTCACGCCGAGCACGCCGATTTTTTCACCACCGCGCTCGATGATGGCGGACTTGGCGAGCTTGGCATTGGTGGGCGAGGCGCTGATGCCGGGGAAGTTCTCGCCGGGGTGTGGGGCGAAAGCTCCGGTGTTGCGGATGGCGCTGGTGAAGCGGGCATTGAGGGTGGTGTCTGCGGCGAAGTTGAGATTTGCGCTGAGGAATGGGAACGCCGGGCCGTAGTGGCGCATGGTCGCTGAGGACGTCCGGGGATCTGGTAGGATAATGCTGGCGAACTCAGTGGTGCCGAGATCGAACTCGTGGTTGCCGATGCAAGTGGCATCGAAGCCGATGGAGTTCATGATGGCGATGTCCGGGCGGCCTGAGTTCTCGCGAAGATCGGTGGTTCTGAAGGTTGGATTCGCGGTGGTTCCATCTGGGAGAAATGGGACTGTGGTGTTGATGCCGAAGGTGAAACCAAGGCCGGTTTTCAGCGAGCCACGGGTGGCAGCGTCATTTCCTGCGGAGAGGAAAGCTCCGGGGATGAAGCAGTCGCCGGCACCGATGGTGATCGATGCGTTATTTCCTGCGGCGTCCTCGATCTTATCGACCAGCGCAGCGAATTGCGGTGCGGCGGTGATCGAGGAGGTGTCCGCTTCCATGTCGGAGGCGTGCAGCACTTGCAAGCGGAAGGAAGCGGGGTTGATTTCATAAACGCCCACGCCGCCAGCGACGCTGCTGTCGATGATGCCTTCATAGCCGACGATGGCGAGCACGGTGCCCGTCGGGCTGTCCACGGCATCGACGATGGTGACGGTTTCTGGGGAAATGAGGCCTTGGCTGCTGTCGTTGATGTAGCGGACGACTTGCGGCGAGGCAGGGTTGGTGATGTCGACGACCACGACGCCGTTTTGGCGCTCAAGTCCTGCGACGGCGATGACGGTTCCGTCGGTTAGTGTTGTGACGGCGACGGCTTCTGGCTCGGGGCCTTTGTCATCTGAGCGGCTGTCGAAGGCGGTCTTGAGGCCCCCGTTGTTAGCGTTGTGGCGTTGTGGATCACGGGTGAAGAGCTCGGACTCTAGCGGAAGGTGAGAAACAAAACTCACGGAGTTGTCGGCTTCTTTTTTCCAAAGGGATAGTCCGCGTGTGCCCATGCTGACGATCTTGTCGATGTCGGAATTCGGGGCGGTCGTGGGGAAAACTGGGCCGTTGAGCGATTGGTCTCTGAGGATGTTCAGGCGACCGAAGTCGTTGTCGTTGGTCGATGGAGTGAAGCCGGCGGCGAGGCCGTAAGTGGTGGCGGCGGCTCGAAAGCGCTGGATGTCGCCGTCATCCACACGGGCGTCGCCCTCATCTGCGGTGATGATGTAGGTGCTGCCAGCAGCGGTCCAAGTGGCAAGGGAGTCCGGCATGGGGAGGCCAAATGCGGCATTCGTCACATCGAAGAGGTCGTCGTTGTCCGAGGCGTCAATGGTGATCGCCCGCTGGCCGAGACTGGTGATGTTGAGCCAAGTGTTAGTCGCGATATCGAGGACGGCGATGGCATTATTTTCCTGAAGGCCGACAAAGAGCTGAGTGTTGTCCGGGCTGAAGGCGATGTATTCCGGCTCGATGTGAAAATACTTGGCCTTGGTGTTAGCGGGTTCGAAGGAAGTGTGGTCGCGCAGTCCGCTGATGAGGGAGGTGACACCGCTGAAATCGGTGGTGGCCACTGTTAGCGAGTCGAGGGCGGTGGCGAGGGTGGTGGAGTTAAGTCCAGCGATGTCGATCACGCTCACCGAGCCAGGCTGCTGGACGCTGTCGAAGGCGCCGATATTCACCGAGCTATTATTCCAAGCGTGTTGGGCTTCGTTCGCGACGGCGACCTTGCCGCTTTTGATGGTCACCATGTCTGGCTGGTAGCCAGCGGGGAGTGAGCCGATGACGCCACCGGTTTCAAGATTGAAAAATACGACCCGCCCGAGTTGAGGGACAGAGGTGGTGTAGTTCGTGCCACCGACATTTAGGGTAGAGCCGTTCGTGGCAGTCGCCGCGCCGATGCCGGAGCCGCTGGCGTCGAGCGCTACGCTGGTGACGTCACTGTAAACGAAGCCATCGACTGGATTTGCCGCGAAATAGGCTGCCGCATCCACGGTGGCGTGGCTGCTGAAAGAGGTGCCGTTGTGGCGATAGAGGCGAATGCCGCCTGCGGAGTTGTCTGTGACCGCGAGGGTGTCCTGCTGGGGCGAGAAGGAAACGACTTCTCCCGAGCCGACGGTGCCGGGGATGACTTGGTGTTGGCGGAGGCCAGTGACTTGGGCGGTGGCAGGAGCTTGTGCGGAGCCTAGGAGGATTAGCGCAAGGAAGAACTTGTTTTTGAGGATTGGTTTCATGGTAGGGATTACACAAATCGCTGTGCAACCCAAATTTCGACAGGCTGTGTGGCTGTCCAACTTCTTTGGTGTTACGAAAAAGTCACTTCCATGCTGGACACCGTTGGCGCAGGCCATTGAGGCAAAACGCTTCAACCACCTTGGGCAACACCTGGGCAAAAAAAGAGGCCGTCGGGGCACCCACCCCGACGGCCAAGTTGAGAACTTCAACACACCCGCGATTTGATTCGCGACACGCATGAAGCAGACAACTGCTGTTCACCCTTACATGAAAACACGCACTTACGAACGGTCTTCAGCAATCTTGGACATTCTGAGAATAGCTGCGTTCAAAAAATTTCGAAAAATCCGCCAATCACGCGCTCACTTGCGGTTTGCAGGGCGGAGAGATGGCTTCATCTTGGACGGGGCGACTTGGGGTTCCGGAGCGGAAACCGCCTTCCGTGCCGAAGTCGGCCGATGGCCACTTTCCTTCTCCTCGACCGGAGTGATGGCGTCCACCGGTGGCAAGACTCCAGGGCCATCAGCGAAGGCTCTTACTTTCGACGAAACTTTGTAGCGAGAATCCATGTCTGACTGGACGGCATTGAGCGAGCGGTCGTTTTTGACGACGGAAGGCTGGATGAAGACCATCAGCTCGCTGCGGTCGTCCGTTTTGGTCGTGGTGGAGAAGAGTTTTCCAAGGTAGGGAATATCGCAAAGGATCGGAATCCCAGATTTTTCCTGTCCCGCCCGTCCGACGATGAGGCCACCGAGGACGATGGTCTGGCCGTCTGGGACCGTGGCGGTGGTGATGACTACCCGGGTGGAAATTCTCGGTACCGTGAGATCACCGCCGTCGCTGCCGGCTCCTGAGAGAACTTGGTTGCCATTTTGCTCGTCGTTCTTGAGCGAGATTTCCATGGTGATCTCGTTGTCAGAATTGACGAGTGGGATGACTTCCAGCTCCAGCACGACGTCTTGGTATTCGATGTTGGTGCTGGATCCGCCGCCGCTGAAGTTGTTGTTGCTGGTGGGGATGGCGATGCGTTCACCGCTGCGGATGACGCCTTTTTTGTTGTTTGAGGTGAAAATACTCGGCCGGGAGAGCACCGTGAAATCGGTTTTCGACTGAAGTGCCTTGAGGTAAACGCTTAAATCCCCAATCGTCCCATAGGCGCGGAGGCCATTACCTGAGAGTGTGCCGGGTTCAAACACGGTGTCGCCAGTCGGATCATTATCCAAATCTGGGAGCGGCAAAATCGAGCCAAAGCCACCGCCGCCGCGGGCATTGACATCGCCACTTTGGAGGAGGTAGTCGACTCCGAATTCTTTGCTATTTAGCAGCGACAGCTGGCCGATGACGGTGGAAATCATCACTTGGTCTGGCTTCACGTCGATCTGGTCAAGCAAGCGCTCGATGATTTCCAGTCCGGATGGCGGGCCTTGGACGACGATCGAGTTGGTGATGTTGTCCGCGACGAGTAGAGTGCGGCCGACGAGCACGGATTCTGGGGCTGAGCTGACGTCGGGATCGCCCAGACCGGTG